>CALFOL010000248.1 GCA_937919915.1 uncultured Planctomycetaceae bacterium | reverse complement strand
GACTGTATCCTGTACGATCGCCCGAAACCAGAGGACGACATTCCGGAACGGTCAATTCTGCTAAGCGATTCTGCATGGAATCGCCTATCTATTCACATCAGTCTGCAACGAGCTGCTCAAGACAGGGGATCACAAAATGTTCGGCATGGCTGGAGAAACGGAGTTTGACGTGCGATTTTCCGTATTCGGGATTCCGGTTCGGGTCCATCCGATCTTCTGGCTGTCTTCGGTATGGCTTGTTTGGGGAGGCGCTGATGGCGAGCCTCTAAAAGTGATCATCGGGCTGCTTGCGATTTTCGTTTCTGTGCTGGTGCATGAACTGGGACATGCATTCCTGTCGCGTCGCTACGGTTACCCGTCCGAAATCGTACTTTACATTCTTGGCGGATATGCAACGGCAACACGATTTTCGGCATGGAAGAACGTGAAAGTCTCCGCCGCGGGTCCCGCCGCGGGACTCGCACTGTTCGCACTGACTTACGCAGTGCTCCGGATTTTCATGGGGCAGAGCCCGGAAAGTCTCGTCGAAAACACCGACTTGACCTTCGCCATCAACATGATGCTGTTCGCGAACCTGACGGTCAGCTTCATGAATCTCGTCCCCGTCACTCCCCTGGACGGGGGCCGCATTGTTGAATCCCTCATGAACCGTTACGGCGGGCGAATGGCTGCTCAGCGGACGTTGCAGATCGGAATTATCGCCGCCGGCCTGGTCGTCGTGCGTGGGATCTACTGTATTAACAATCCTGAGTCGTCTCTTTTTCCGCTTCCCGCGGCGATGTTCCCGCCATTTTTCGTTGGTGGATCCAGTTACCGTTGGCTCGTTGGAAGTTTGCAGCCGGAGCCCCGATTCATCACGCTGTTTTTCGGAATCCTGTGTGCGAGTCAAGTCGCTACGTATAACGAACATTATGGTCGTCGTCAGGACAGGCGTTAGCGATCTCCGGAATCCGTTATGCCAAATGGTTCGTTCAGAAGCGCTTTGGGCGACAGACCCGTTGCCAACAGAGTCCCCACATAGACGACAACAGCAGCGGTCATGGGAATAAACACTTTGGCCGCACGATAGATGAACGTGTCGTGAGAAACGTCAATCTGCGATGTCAAGTATAACACTCCGAGCCCCGTCAGATTCATCAACAGCGTCGCGCTGCAGACGCGCCACAACAGCGGAACAAATGCCTCGCGCCCCAGGCTCAAAAACCGTTTCCGCAGAACTTCCAGCGCGAGTCCCAGTTGAAACAATGTCGCCAGCACGCTGGCAATCGGCAGCGCCGGACCACCCAGAATCGGCAGCAGGACGAAATCGAACAACAGATTCAGTCCAACGCAGATCAAACCCTGTCGCATCGGCGTGATCTGATCGTTGGCCGCATAGAACACCCGATTCACAATCAGCAGGCCGCTGAAGACCCAGACTCCCAGCCCATAGCCCGCAATCATGTCTTTGGTCATGCTGGCCGCATGAGCATCAAACTGACCATAGCGAAACAGCAGGTCGGTGATTGGGGCAGCCATAAACCACAGTCCGATACTGGCCGGAATTCCGCCTGCCAACACCAGTTGCAGACCGTGAATCACGTCCTTATTGAGTTCGGAATGATTGCCTGTTTGAGCATGCTTTGCGAACCGAGGAAACAGCACGGTCCCCAATGCCACTGCGAAGACACCCAGCGGAAACTGAAATAAGCGCTGTCCAAGATACAACGCTCCCGCGGTACCGATGGGCAAACGAAAACGGGCCATGCTGTCGACGCCTTCAAGGTTCCCGGAACTCAGGCCCCATGCCAGCAGACTGTCGACGAGGCCATTGATTTGAGTAATCGACAAGCCGAACAACACCGGCCCCATCGCTCGAAACACGCGCGTCGTATTTTCCGCCGCCTCAACACTGCGGCCGGTCAAAGTAATGCCGAATTTGCGTCCCTGGTAAATCACCATGCTCAACTGCACCATGCCGCCGATGACGATAAACGCGGAGATAATCCGGACCTCATCGTCTCCGGCCGCCAGCTGTTTTGCTGCCAGCAGACCGCCGCCAAGCCAGATCAGATTCAGCACGATCGGTGCCACCGCTGGCACAACAAAGTGCTTCACTCCGTTCAACGCCGCCGAGTAAAGTCCGGCCATACAAATCAATAACAGGTATGGCAGCAGAATCAGCGACAGCTCACATAGCAGCATCGATCGGTCGCTCATCTCAGCGACCAGATACAGGCTGGCAATCAGCAACTCGCCGCCAACAACAAAAGTCGCCAGAATTCTCAGCATGCGGCCGGCGACACCACTAAACAAAGCCACAGCTGCTGCTCGCCCTTCCGTCTCGTCCACACGTACAAATTCCGGCAGGAAGGCGGCCGTCAGAGCACCTTCACCGAACAGGCGGCGAAACATATTGGGAATGCGAAACGCAATCGTGAACGCGTCAAGAATCCAGCCGGTACCGAACAGAGAAGCCATCAGCCCATCGCGAGCCAGCCCGGTGATACGGCTGAGCAGCGTCAGCAGGCTGACAACTTTCAAGCCTTTCAGCTTGCCGGAGGATGGTTCGGGCTGTTCCATGCCAGTCTATTCGGGCCGGAAGACAGATTCGTTGGAGACTTTTCGGCAAATGCCGTCGTCCAAAGACGACGCAGTCTGTTTTGCCCGAAAAAACCGGTCGCCAGCGAACAAATTTACTGAAGTCGCTGCCGCAGTCGTCTTTCTGCAGCGATCCGCTTGACGATTTCATCCGCGATGACGCCCGCCAGAATCACAGAGCCAATGATCGCGTATTCCAGCGTCCCCGAGATCTTGAGCAACATGATCAGGTTGTTCAGAATCTGCATCACCGCAGTCCCAATGATCACGCCAACGATCGATCCTTCACCGCCTCGCAGACTACAACCGCCCAGTACAGCCGCGGCAATCGCGTAAAGCTCGAAGAAGTTTCCGTAACTGGACGGTGAAATGGTGACTGAGTTAAGGGCAGACAACATCCCTCCGACTGCCGCTAAAACGGCACACACAACATAAGCCAGCAGCGTGACATTGCCGGTGTTAACACCACTGAAACGAGCGGCCTCTTCATTTCGTCCCAGGGCCAAAAGATATCTGCCCCAAATCGTACGATTCAGAAAAATCGCAGCAACAGTTCCAATGGCTGCCAAAAAGAAAAACGGGTACGGAATGCCGAACGTCTCACCAGCAGCATTCGTATAGACGATCAACAGACCGCTGCCCACTTGACACAACGTATCAGAGTACTCGCCAAATCCCGCAGCATTATCATCCGTCAGCCACCTCGACAGGCCGCGGTAGATCAGCAGGCCACACAACGTGACAACGAATGGCTGCAGCCGCACTCGAGTCACCAGAAGTCCATGAACCAAACCCAAAGCTCCAGCGATCAACAGGACGAACGACAGCGCCAGCGGGATGGGCATTCTTTGGTGGCGTTTCAGGGGGATAGCAAGCCAGTCTGCCGTCAGCCGTTCTCCGGGGTCGTTCCGGAGATAGACGGTTGTTGATTCCATGGACACTTCCACCCGGGTTATCTGCTCGGTCTTAATTCCGGACGTCGGATGCACCAGCGTCAATTGGTCTCGAATCTGAAGGTCGTGTCGTCCGGCGACAACAATCTTCGCGCCGTGTTCGCTGCCTTCTTCCTCAAAACGCTCAACCGCCTTGACCGTTGCTGCAAGTGCAATTGTGCCCTGTGTGTCATCCCTCGAAAGATCCTCTTCGACTGTGATCGTTGGGCCATCAATGGACCTGACCGTCAACAGTTGCGTCGGCGCGCGACGTCCCCCGGAATAACGAATTCGGTCCCCCACAGTGATTCCTGTAACCGCGTTCGGGAGCGTCAGCTGATTTGAGTCGGCCGAAACCTGCGTCACAGTCGAAGAAACGGCGGGCTGATATTCAACGTGCAGGAACATTGCCAACAATACACCGGACATGCAAACCAGCGAACCGATCGACAAGTCAATGCCGCTGGTGATGATTACAAAGGCGACCCCGACACTCAGGATGCCGTACATCGCTGTCCGACTTAGCAGGTTCTGAATGTTCCCCGCCAGCAGAAATTTTGACGTGCTGATGTTGTACCACGGATCAGAAGTCATCAGCGTCATGAATACGCAGAGGACCACGAACAGCCCGAAGATGCCCAGAATCTTTGCCTTCATCATCCCGTCTTTCGTTCTTCATGCGACTTTGCAGTGCCAGTCGCCAACTGCATCACACCTTCTTCGGTCAGTTCATCTCGCTGTAACTGGCCGGTGATTCGACCTTCGTGCATCACGATTGCTCGGTCGCTCATACCGATCACTTCTTCCATTTCGCTGCTGACAAAGAGGATCGCCATTCCCAGTCCGGCCAGTTCGTCCATCAATTGATAGATTTCCTGCTTCGCGCCGACATCGATTCCGCGAGTCGGCTCGTCCAGCAACAGCACTTTCGGGCGTAGAGCCAGCCATTTGCCGAGCACCACTTTTTGCTGATTTCCACCCGATAGATTGCCCGCCAGTTGCTCGCTGTCGGGCGTTTTGACGCGCAGACGCTCGACCATTTCTGTCGTATCGCGGCGTTCCTGAGCAAAATTCAGAAAGCCGCCGCTAAGTGCGTTTCGCCGAAGGCCAGCCAGTCCGATATTGTGGCGGATCGCCATTTCCAGAATCAGTCCCTGCTGTTTGCGGTCCTCGGGAACCAAAGCGATACCGGCGTTGATTGCATCTTCCGGAGACTTCAGTGTGACTGTCTGCCCGCCCACCGAAATTTCACCAGCCAGCGGGCGATCAACACCAAATAACGTTCGTAACATCTCCGTTCTTCCGGCACCGACCAAACCAGCGACACCGACGATTTCTCCCGCGCGGACTTCAAAGTTGAGTCGATGAGCTGGCCATGTCGAAGTTGCCAGATCCTTAACCTGAACCGCCACCTCGCCGGCTTCATGCGGCTGCCGAGAATAAAACCGCGAAACATCTCGCCCCACCATCAACCTTACCAGGCTGTCGTGGTTCACCTCGTCGCGCTGCAAGTGCCCCGCATTCTCGCCGTCTCGCAGCACAGTCACGCGATCAGAAAGATGCTGAACCTCAGCCAGACGGTGTGAGATATACATCATACTGACACCGCTGCGCCGCAAATCGTGGATCACTTCAAACAGCCGTTCCGATTCTCCCGCGGAAAGACTGGACGTCGGTTCGTCCATGATTAACACGCGCGCGTCAATGGAAACGGCCTTCGCGATCTCAACCAGTTGCTGCTGTCCAATTGTGAGTTCGCGGACAAGCGTTCGAGGTGAAACTTCCAAACCCACACGCCGCAAAAATTCGGCAGACTGTTCGTTAATCGAATCGTCATCGATCAAACCTCGTCGTAATGGTTCGCGGCCCAAAAAAATGTTAGCGCCAACTTCCAGGTTGTCTGCAAGGTTGAGTTCCTGATGGATCAAAGCGACGCCGTTATCCAAAGCGTCTCGCACAGTGCGGAATCCGACCGGCTGGCCTTCGAGGAGAATGTCACCGGAGTCCTGTTTCTGCACGCCGGCCAGAATTTTCATCAGGGTGCTCTTGCCGGCTCCGTTTTCGCCAACAACAGACAATACTTCATTTTGATTGAGATGCAGGCTGACGTTATTCAGCGCACGAACGCCCGGAAAGCTCTTGCAGATATTGCGAACTTCCAAACGGCGAACGGCGGATGAATCAGTCATGTCCTGAGAAACAATTGAGACGATGTATACGGGAAGCCAAAGTGTGACAACGGCCAGCAGTGATGTAACCGAAAGAAGCCCGGCTTTTTGCAAAAAGGCCGGGCTTCTAACATGAGGTGCCCTCACGGAATGTACGGCTACTGGCCTTTCTTGGCGCGCAGGTCTTCCCAGTACTCGTCTACGTTTTCTTTTGTGATTGATCGCGGAGGAATGTCAATGTATTTGGATTCCGGAATCACATCCTGATTACCATTCAGCAGCTCATTCAACACGCGGACGGATTCGTACCCATACATATATGGGTTCTGCACCACTGTACCGATGCACTCGCCATCTTTGATGGCCTGCAGCGTAACATCATTCTCGTCGAAACCTATCAAAGCGATTTCACCAAGCTTATTGGCCTTCTTGAGAGCCTGATGCAGCGCTGGCGGATTGTATTCAAACAACCCCACCATGGCGTTCAGGTCAGTGTACGTGTTCAGAGCGTCTTCTGCTTTTGCCAACGCAACTTCTGGTTTTCCCTGATCTGTGATGGTTGCCACGATGGTGTACTTGTCACCAACAATTTCGCCTTCGGTCGGATCCCACGCATCCGGCTGCTCTTTGTAGTACGACGCCACGCGATCACGTCCGAGCAGCACATCGATCACACCCTGGCGGCGATACTTGCTGTTGTCCTGTTCGAGTCGTCCGATCGTCAGCAGTACTTTCCCACCGTCTGACAGAGCCTTTACAACAAGCTCACCACACTGTCGCCCGCCAGCGTAGTTATCCATGCCGATGTACATGAGACGTTCTGAACCGGGGGCATCCGAATCATGAGTAATCAGTGGCACCTTTTTACCGATCGAATTCAACCAGTCGATCTGGTTGTCTGCGTCGAGAGGGCTGATGGCGATCGCCTGGACGCCCGAGGTCAGCAAGTCTTCAACTTTTTGTTTCTGGACGACTGCCGTCGCTTCCGGTGGCATCACAACCGTGACGTCCAGGTCGAACTCTTTGGCCGCGTCGTTAGCCCCGGCATCAGCGATTCGCCAAAAGTCTGCGATCTGATTGGTGACGAACGCGACGGATCGTCTTTCGCCCGAAGGTGTCGCCGTACCACCGTCGCCAGCAGCGCTCGTTCCGGTGTTGCCGCCCGGAGTCGACCCCCTGCCGCTGTCGTCAGAACAGCCAGCCGCCAGCACGCAGGTTAAAATCAGGCATGCCTGCAACGAAAAAAGACGAAAAGCGGATCGAATCATGGATGACTCCGGCAGAAAATTGGGGAATTCAGAAGCAACGGTAACAGGTTCACGGCAGGGATTGCCGAAATACCGATCGCGCGGGGCAGATTTCTTTTTTCAGGATTTGATCTAAGCACGATACAAACGTGTTTTCTCCAAGTCAACGGGGGCGAAAACGGTGAATTCAGGCGTTCAAGAGTCGCGTTGTGACCGACTCAGGGTCACGCTATAGTGGATGATGTCGGTCGTCCGCTCCACCAGCTCCAAATGCCTCCACTTCATGTCCACGCTTCAGCAATTCGAAAAAGACGAACAGTTCATGCGTCTCGTCCGTCGTGAAGGCGACATCGATCTGGTGACCGCTGCGCTCGAGATCGCCCGAGACGGGCAGCCGGATCTGGAATTCGAACCAACTCTGACAAAAATCCGGAAGGCCGTATCAGAGTTAACACGACCAATCGCTATGGCTGGTGACGAAGTCAGCGAACTCAATCTCCTGGTAGAGTACCTGACAGAAGAACTCAACCTGCACGGTCACAACGACAGCTTCGATTCCGCTGAATGCAGCTATCTGAATTGCGTCATGGAGTCCGGTCGGGGAATTCCCATCTCCCTGTCCGTGATCTATATGGCAGTCGCCAATGAACTCGGAATTCCGCTCATCGGCGTCGCTGCTCCGTCGCACTTTCTGACGCAGCTTCAAACAGACAGAGAAGTTCTGTACGTCGACGCGTTTCGGCGTGGCCATATCATGAACGAACGCGAATGCGTTCAGTGGCTGCACGAACTCACAGAACTCCCAATGGCAGAGATCTGGCCCACACTCAAGCCCACCAACGAACGCAGGATCATGGTTCGTATGCTGAACAACCTGAAAGCGGTGTTTGGCAACAACGACGAATGGGCATCCGCATGGCGAGTCCAGCAACGTCTGGCACTGCTCAGCCCCGGTTCGTATCGAGAAAAACGAGACCTTGCGATCCTGTCTCTGCGAGCAGGACGTGGAGGAGAAGCGGTCACCCAGCTCGAGAGCTGTATCGCAGTGTGCTCCCCGGAAGAACGTCCGCAGCTGCAGCAGTACCTGCGTGAGGCGGTTAAAGAAGCCCCGCGCTACAACTAAGACGCCGTAGAAAAAAGCGACTTGCTTGCTCCTCCGGCTGTCAAATGGCCGCACGCTACTGCCAGACAGCGACACCTGTCTATTCGACTCCGAACAAATCGTGCGCGCCCAACAGAACTGCTCCCGCGAACCGCCACAGCTTAGCGGCTCAACAGATACAAATGCCCGTCCTCAGCCCCAACCAGCAGGTCAGGCGTACCATTCCCGTTTAAGTCGATCGAAGCCGGGCTGCTGGTGTGACCGGACACTTTTCGTTCGCCGATCGCACCGCGGTGCACCAACGTCACGTTCCCGTCCGCAGTGGCCCCCGTATTTTCGTACAGGTCTGCGTTCACACTGTTTGCCAGCAGGTCGAAGTCACCGTCGCCATCCCAGTCAACGACATGTACCTTTCGGCGACCACTGCCACCCGCACGTTTCTCGTTCAGTTGCAACGCCTTGCCGTCCTGATCCACGAAAATTCGCTGTGGTGGCTGCAGCTTCAGGCCCGTTGCCTCTTTGGTGCGTTCGAACAGGCAGAGGTAACCTTCCTGATCGAGCAGCACCAGATCTGTCAGGCCGTCTTTGTTGAAATCAATGGCTTCGGGCGTGGTCCTCCACTGAGTCACCAGTGACTTTCCTTCGGGATTCCACCACGTCCATGATGGTTTGGGAGTCTCACCCGGCCATTCGACTTCGACCGCCTGAGCCTCAGACAGCTTCGGCAAACCATCCGCACCATCACCGAGGTTTCGATACCAGACAATTTTTCCCCAGATGGAATTCGCCAGAATGTCTGTTCGTCCATCGCCGTCCCAATCCGCTGCACTCAAAGTCGTATAGCCCCACTTGGCTTCGCACGGTCCCTGAATGGATCCGTTTGGTCCGGCCATAATTCGCAGCGTGCTTTCGCCCGCTCTCAACAGCACGGGAGCTCCCCATTTCGTTGGCGTGCCTCCCTGGTTTTCGAAGTAGCCGAAATAACCAGCCGTGTTACCGCACAAAATATCTGTATCGCCGTCGCTATCCCAGTCGGTACAAAACGGAGTCGCCAGCGCACCGAATTTCAGCCAATCCGCTTTCTGCTGAAAATACACAGGAGCCTTGAACACGGGGCCGTTGCCAGACGCGACTGTCACATTCTCAACAAACGCCACGCGACCGTCTTCGTCGCCAACAATCAAATCGACGTCGCCGTCTTTGTCCCAGTCGACAGGGGAGGGCACCACCATTTCGAGATCCATCTGAAGCTCAGCACCTGTATCCGTGACAACCCGTTTTCCGGCTGCCAACGAAATTGCGGCGTCCGTTCCTGTGTTCTCAAACCACGTGAACTTGTCGATGAATTCGCCACAGATCAGGTCGCGATCTCCGTCGCCGTCAAAGTCAGCAACACAGGGGCCTGGCCATCCATAAACATCAACGGGTTTGCCGCCGGCTTCAATCTTATTCGCCTTAGACCATTTCGGCTTGTCGTCCGTCCCATTATTTATCACCAGGAAAACGTATCCGTGTAGCGGACCATTTTTCCATTCGCCATTTGAATCCCATGCATCGTCCCAGCCGTAGTCGTCCCAAATGCCGTTAGCAACGATGAGGTCATAATCGCCGTCTCGATCCCAATCGATGCGATGCCATTGATTGGCACGCACTTTCTTCGCTCCCGATGGCTTGGTCGGAACCGCAACCTTCTCCGGTTTTTCGTATCCGTTTTTTGGAAAGTCAGCGAACAGCTGCGCCGGATTCATCACATCAACGCGATCGCCGACATACGACACGCGTACGCCGTGATAGCCTGGCCCAATCCTGACAGGAGGCTCAAACACCGGCAGCTTCACGTTGCCTGACGTATTTTCAAAAAAGTATGTCCCGTTAAACGGCTTATCGGGACACGACACCACCAGGTCATTGTCGCCATCACCATCGTAGTCCATCGGCAGCGGATGAGCCCACAATCCGACGCCAAGATCAACAACCAGGCCTTCGTTGTTGTACTTCAGCGGCTGCAGGTCATGTGCATCCTGACCAACCAAGGCAAACGTTGCCGTCAAAAAAATGGCGGCGGCATACAGAATCGCTCGTTGCATTGTTACCCTTTCTATCGAGTGTCGGCATTCTCTGCTGCCACTCCGCGAATTCCAACCGAACACAGCCTCCCGCCACAGGATTCTCGCCATGCCACCGATTTCTCGCCGCACAATGTTATCTGTTTCCTCCGCCAGCCTTGTAGCCGGGCATTTGCAATCCGCCGTCGGAGCAATGTGGACTCCGGCAACGCCGAAGTTCACTGTCAACGCCGTCAATACGATCAGCCTGCAGTCGGATCGCTATCACGGCTGGCCAACGTTGATCCGGAGAAAGAACGGCGAGTTGCTCGTCGTGTGTTCTGGTGGTCGGGAAACTCATGTTTGTCCGTTTGGCCGCGTCGAATTGATCCGATCGTTCGATGACGGCGAGAACTGGACGTACGCGCGCACGCTACTGGATGGCCCGATCGATGACCGTGATGCTGGAATTCTGGAAACCGACAAAGGCACACTGCTGGTCACGTCATTCACATCGCTGGCCTACGAACCGATACTCAGCAAAGCCATTGCCACGAGTAGCCAGTCGAGCCCAACAATGACTGCCGAACGACTCGCTCGATGGCAGGCGGCGCACGCCCGAGTCAACGACGGTCAACACAGCAAACACCTTGGCTGCTGGATGATTCGTTCAGAAGACGGTGGGCTGAACTGGTCGCCGGCCTATCGAACGCCAGTGAATAGTCCACATGGCCCGATTCAACTCAAAGACGGGCGGCTGTTCTACGCCGGAGTCGCATTGTGGGAAGAAGGTCGCAAAGTTGGCTTCAGCACATCGCACGATGACGGAAAAACGTGGAGTCCGCTGGTCGAATTTCCCGTTCGCGCCGGTGACGATCATACCGCCTACCATGAACTCCATGCCGTCGAAGCAGCGGATGGTCGCCTTGTCGTCCAGATTCGCAACCACAACAAAACCAACGCAGGCGAAACACTGCAAACACATTCGACGGACGGAGGCAAGACCTGGACGGAGCCTTACACGATCGGCGTCTGGGGGTTGCCTTCACACCTGCTGCGTCTTTCCGATGACCGACTGCTGATGAGCTACGGACATCGCCGAGTACCACTCGGCAATCAGGCACGCATCAGTGAGGACGGCGGGCGGACGTGGTCCGAACCGATGATCATCTACGGCGACGCGGCGTCCGGAGATCTGGGCTATCCGTCAACCGTGGAAACGTCACCGGGCAAATTCGTCACCGTGTGGTACGAGAAGCTAAAGGGCAACGCATTCGCTCAATTACGCATGGCCCGATGGCAGCTCACGTAGAACAAGCGACTCGCTTGTTCACTGGCCGGAGATTCGGATCAACAAACGCCCGACGGCGACTGTCTAATCGACGCGTGAAACAGAACGCACCAACGTCGAATAAAAAAACAGACGTCCGCTGAATCATGCAAGCCGCTACTGCGACAGAAGAACACAACCGGGTCAGTCGTGCTACGTGAGCTCCGGCATCGGCGTTGTGTTCTCAAGCAAATACTGCGGCCGACCCGTCAGGTCATCCAGCTTCAATGCCCCAGGATTGATACCCAGATGCCGATACAGCATCGCGATCACTTCGCTGAAGTGCACCGGACGTTCAGCGATTTCGCCGCCAAGTCGATCGGTCGCTCCGATCACCTGGCCGGTCCGGAAACCACCGCCAGCCAGCAAACCGCCCCCCACCTGAGGCCAATGGTCTCGACCTGCGTCTTTGTTAATCCGCGGAGTGCGGCCAAATTCTCCCCACGCCACAACGGCCACGTCATCTGCCATACCGCGATTGTGCAGATCTTCGATGAGTGCTGATAGTCCCTGATCGAACTGAGGCAGGTGAGTGTCCTTCATCCCGCTGAAGTTATTGCTGTGGAAATCCCAACGACCGAAGTTCAGCGTGACAACTCGGCAACCCGCTTCGACCAAACGTCGAGCCATCAGGAAATGTTCCAGGTTTCGTGGAGCTCCATCGCCGTAGTTCTTAGGATCCCCTTTGCCGTAACGTTCGATGATCGCTGCCGGTTCTGTTGAAATATCCAGGGCATCTGCCAGTGAGGTTGATGTCAGAATATCGAACGCCTGTTGAGTCAGGTTGTCCATACCTTCCAGCGTCCCGCTGGCATCGATGTCTCTACGAATTCCATCAATGCTGGCCAGCAGAGCCTTACGATTGTCGAGCCGAGAGGTATCGATGCCCTGCAGCTTCATATCATCGCGGGCCGGACCCGATGGACGAAAGGCCGAATGCGCAACGCCGAGGAAGCCTGGATGACCGGGCGAACCGTACGGCGGATGACCGGCGTTCGGCGACAACCCGACAAACGGCGGTACCGCATCACTGCGACTGCCCAACACTTTCGACGCAACGGAACCAACAGACGGCCAACCACCAGCCGGTTGATTCGGAGCCTTACGTCCCGTGTAACAGATAAAAGAATCGTGAGCACCGCTTGGCGAACCGTGCATACTTCGCAGCGGTACGCACTTGTCCATGATGCCAGCCAGTCGCGGCATGTGTTCGCAGATTTCGATCCCCGGAACATTTGTGGAGATCGGCTTGAACGATCCACGAATCTCAGACGGCGCATCCATCTTCAGGTCGTACATGTCCTGATGCCCTGGGGCACCGCACATGTAGATCATGATCACAGCCTTCTTCGAATTCTTCAGCCCTGCCGCCTGCTCAGCCTGCAGCAATTGTGGCAGAGTCAGCCCACCAACAGACAACGCCCCAGCGCGAAGAATGTCGCGGCGCGAAACTCCATCACAGAGTTGGCTGGCGCGTTGGGGCAGTGGACGACCGGTGATCGAAAGCATGGTGGGATCTCCAAAAAAGGGAGATTAAAGTAGGCGAGAGTCGCAAGGCGAGAAGCGAAGTATATCACACAGATGGCCCCGTCGCTAATACAAACAGCAGCGGAAAACTGTGGTCTTTACGCATTAAATCGGCAATCAGCTCACCAGCACATCAGCCAGTTGAGTAAACAGCAACTTAGAACGTTCGTACCGTTTTTCGTAGGTATCGATGCCGATTTCTGTGCGGAGATAGAGGAAGCCGTATTCCCAATCCGCGTCGTCGGCCTCCTGCCCAGCTGACAGGACAATAAAGTAGCGACGTTCTGCGTTGGGGTTGCCCTCGCCTCCTGTAATACACTCCTCGATCCGACACGGCTTCAACGCGGAAAACGGCATCGTCCAGCGAGTTTTCGACCCCTCAAGTTTCAACATTTTCTTCGTACGATCGATCTGCAGAAACCCAAAGTCATCTGGCAGGCCGATCTTTGTCCACTTCTCAGGATTGAACAATTCCACCGCCATCAGATCGTCTTCCGTTGCGCCAAACAGCGGTTCCGATCGGCGCTGCATCGCAGCTCTTGCCCGACTAATGACGTACACATTGCAAATGAACTGTCCGACTCTAAGAAGATAGAGGAAACCAATCACGACCCCGCCAAACCCTGCGGCACCGATCAGGCAGCGATTCAGGAGATCCAAGTCCGTCCAATTGCGGAACATATGCACTCCGGACCAGATCAGGCCAGCCAATCCCAGCAGCAAGGGCCCCGCGCCAACCATGATCTGAAAGACAATTTCCACGACGCCGGTGAAACGCGGCTCGACACCTTCCAGGGCTTCTGAACGTATGGATCCCACGGCCTGATCGGGGTCGAGCCCCAGATCATCCAGAACCTGACCTTCACCTTCCGGCGGGTCCCAATCTGACAAAGCAACGGCCAGTTCCAATCGATACAGAATATTTGCGAGTGTATCCAGCGAAACTTTGTTCGGCACGGCAACCATGAATCCTTCGTCGCCGTGATCAATGATCAGCAAGGGTGTACAGCTGGATTCAATCGAATGCCGGATTCGGATACTTTGTGTTTTCTTCCCGTCATTTCTGTGGATACTTTGGCGGTTGAAAAAACTTTCATTTACTGCAGACATACGGGGCCGATATGACTGTTTGCATTTTGCTGGGATCCGAACAACGGGTTTCGGATTTGTACTCCTTTCCAAACTCACCAACATGTCCCTGGACACTTGCTGAGACAGTGAAACACTGGTTCGACATGTCGCTCGAACGCGACGGGCTGGCGGCAAAGGGTGCTCGAGCGACTGTGGCGAAGACACCAAAGGGTTGTGAACTCACAATCATCGGCCCTCCTGGAATTGAATCGCAGCTTGAAGCGTACGCCGTCCGCCTGCCTCAGTTTCTGGAAAACGGTTCAGCCGCGTTGAATACGACAATCCCGAAAATCAAAAAAGCGAAACGCTGGGACCCAAGCCCCGACGGACCAACACCACCTTATCTGCCGTGGCGATTCTTTCTGCCGCATGGCATGGCAATGCTGAACCAGAAGGCGCTGCTGTTCTTTCACTACCCGCCGATTCGACTGCTGGAAACGAATCAGGATTACCTCGACGATCCCGTTCCCGTACGCTGCTATGAATTGCTGACGGCAAACGGAGTGAAGGATACTGACCTGCCACTGTTCAATACGGTGATGGTGCAACTCCGATCGGTGCGGAAGATGACCAGGGGTCGGAACCAGGCGGCGACAAAAAGTGGGGACTGATTCCGATTCAGGACTTCCACGACTATCAGATGTCACAGGTCAAACTCCTGCTCAACGATTCGCCCAGGCACACAGACTTCACGGTCCCAGTTGTTGTTTATGGTTCGCACCCGCGTGAGACGTTTAATGAAATCTACGAGAAGCAACTGACCGCAAAAGGAGCGGGCGGTTTAATGCAGAACAACGGCGTTTCCTCGGCGGAAATCACGCCCGGCAGGACAACACCGATCATGGCGTCAACTCACCCGTATGTTTTCTACGGAGACGCTCAGGGATTCGACGATATCGGTTCCGGAAAACTTGTGAATCCGGGGCAGGCAACTGGTCAGATGATCAAGGACCTGACAGTCGCACGCTGGCTGATGACAATGTCCGACGATCCGTCGCGTACTCCGAAAACGGTACTGCAGGACAGCAAGGTCTATTGGAATGACCCCGCAAACGCTGCCGTCGTCGACGCGCTCGTGCAGCATCAGGGGTCGCTCTATTACTCCAACCCGACGACACTCACGTTTGAGTTTCTGGTACCGTTGCCGACAATTGCGGAGATGACAAGCTCTTCGGCGCCAGCGACGCTTCCGTCCGCAAAGAAGACTGCAAAGTCGGCAGCAAAAGTCACGACGAGGCCAAAGAAGCAGACGGGCCGCAATGTCACGACTGTCATCGGAGATTCTGGTAGACCGGTTGACTGGTGGTTTATCTACAAGATCTCAAAGCATTCAGAGACCTCCGCACGCCGTTCTGTCACTGGGGCGGAATTTGCATACTTTGATGCGGACATGGCCAGTCAGAAGGATCCGAAGCTGGTCCTTTCGCCCAATCGCATTGACAACAACAGTGCTCTTACGAATACATTGAGTCCACTGTTTTTCGAACAGGCAAAAGCGAATCCGAAACGTGGCTGGTACTGCTACAACGACGAAGATCACTACCAACGTATGACGCTCACGGACCAAACGTCTTAAGCGCCTCGGATCTACTGGCAAAGAGTAAAGAGAAACCGAATGGATACACAAAGAGCACTCTTCCCGTTACGAACGTGCCGAAGATTCTGGACCAATTTGACCCGCGACTGTTGTTAATGCAGGACAAGAACGGATCGACGAGTCGCCCAACTCCGTATCGCGGGCGAGTGCCGTTTACTTCTCAGGGAGGCCAAAGGTTTCTGGCGATTGCCAAAAACAAAGCCTGGGGGCGATCCAGATATCGATCTGGAGGTGCACTCGACTTTTACAACGACCTTGTCGCTCCAACGCTTAATGAAGACATTGATGTGGAAACGTGGGAACGCGCGAAAGGGAAAACTCCCGAAGGGCAAGAACACGAGAAAAAACCCGATGTCGAAAACATGCAGTCTCATACAGATAAGCCGGATCCGTCAGCGGACACGACGGCCACATTTCTCTGGGCAAGTCGTCCCGAGTCTGCGTTGCCGGTTCGAGGTTCCCGCCGTCCAGCCCATTAGCCTAGGCAGTTAAAAATGTGGTATTGACAGGAAGTGCAGTTGCCGCGAATTTGTT
>CALFOL010000247.1 GCA_937919915.1 uncultured Planctomycetaceae bacterium | reverse complement strand
CGTCCACAAAACGCCGTGGAATTAGGCTATGCGCAAAATGGACTGCTACCGGCTCAGTTCTTCAAATTGGGCAAATACAAGCATTCAGCCGTGCATGACATCTGCGTTTCCTGCTGTTGCAGCCAACAAAGCCTGCATAACCAGCACCCTTCGCCTGACAAGTTCGTGGTCAGCCAATCCGAGATTTCGCACAAGTTGGTACAAAGAAACTTTTCCTTTGCACCAGAAATCCGGTAGCCTTCTACGTAGTCTGGACCTCGGATCGAATGCTAACCGCGATTCTCCACGACCTCCCGCCACAAATCCCTCCCTTTTTGACCATTCCCTGCCTTTCAGCTGCTCGGTCTCAGACCGCACGCTGGCTGTCCGTGCTTCCTTATTTCAACCCACATGTTGACGTCTCTTCTTCCATCCTCTCGAACGTGGTTGGCAGCAGCATTGCTGGTTGCCTTTGCGCCAGCGTTGCCGGGTCAGGAAGCCGTCGTCAAATCCATAGAAGCTCAGGAGCCGAGTGACGTCCTGACCTTTTCGTTCGAAGGTGCGCCGTGGCGAGAAGTGATTAAGTGGTTGGCCGATGCCTGCGACCTCGCACTGCATGTCGGCGATCTTCCAACCGGAAGTTTCACCTACTTCGATCCCAATCCATTCACTCAGCAGGAAGCGATTGATCGCGTCAATCTGTTTTTGTTGCCTGAAGGTTTCACAATGGTTCGCAGTGGTAAGCTGCTGTCTGTCATTAACCTCAGCGATCCACGTGGCCTGCAGCAAATCGACACGCTGGCCAAACTGGTAACGACGGAGCAACTGGAAAACCTGCAGGATCACGATGTGGTGAAGTGCATCTTTCCGCTGGGAGAGCTGAAAGCAGCAGACGCCGTCGAAGAACTCACGGCGCTCAAATTGATGATGCCGCCAGCAGTGTTCACCAAAACCAATCAGTTGATGATCACTGACACCGCTGGCAAACTAAAAAACGTCCGCATCATCTTAAGCGCCTTCGAACCACACATGCTGGAAAACGGCACCGTGGTCAAAAGCTTTGCATTGCAGCATGCGGACGCGGAGGACATCCTGCTGGTCGCGCGGCCTCATCTGGGCCTGGCGACCGGAGAAATGATTGGTATCGATGTCAGCCTGTCTGCCGATATTCAGGGTAAGAACATTTTCGCCACGGGCATCGAAGACAAAGTGAAGCTGATCGAAAGCCTGATCGAGTCGTTGGATAAACCGAGCACCGAGACGTCCCTGACAGACGGCGACGCGGTGTTGCAGTCGCATATCATCGCGGGCGGCAATGTCGAAACCGTTTACAACGTGTTGCAAACGCTGCTGGCTGGCAAGACGGTTCGGCTATCAACGGATGACATTGCGGGAACAGTCATTGCTTTAGCGACACCCGATATTCAGGCACAAATCGCGGACACAGTGGCTCAGTTACAGGCCACAGAGTCAGAATTCGCCGTCATTCCACTGAAGACCATCGACCCGTATCTGGCCGTCAGCCTGCTGGAAGAAATGTTCGACCTGGCAGATGCCAAACGTCGCAACGCAGCGGGCATCGATGCATTTACGCGACACGGCAACTCTCGCGGTGTGGACCTGATGAACAGCTCCGAAGGCAGCGACGTTCCCAAGATCGATGCCGACCCGGTCAACCGTAGACTGTTTGTGTGGGCTAAGAAACATCAGATTGAACAAATCAAAAAGATCGTCGCGGAACTGGATTCCGGCAACGGCATCAACAGCAGCGGAAGTCTCGGCGCCAGCAGCAGCAGCAACGACATTCGCATCTTTCCAATTCGTGGCAAACAGGCGGAGCAGATTCTGACAACCGTTGCGAAGTTTTGGCGCGAAGGAAATCCGATCTTCTATTATCCGTTGCCGGCAGATCCGGCGTCAGAAGAAAACGAACGCATCATCAATCAGGAACTGACGTTTAACCAGATGCTGGCACAGTCGCAGGAGCCGCAATCGTCGCCAGCAAGATTGCTGACGCTCGACCCGGACAGCAAAGAAGCTGTGATCCGCTGCCAACTGACGCCACGGGGTTTGCTGCTGCAGTCGGAAGACACCGCGGCGCTCGATCTCCTGGAGGAACATCTGCGGACGATCGCAGGTCCGGGCGATTCGCTGCCATCGCCGCCTGTTGTGTTTTACCTGAAGTACACCCGTCCCGATGACGCACTGCGAATGCTGGCGGAACTACTGGACGGTGGCGAAGCCGCAAAGGAAAGTGAATCCGGGGCATTGGTCAATGGCTCTGCGTCGACATTGTCCGGTTTGTTTACTGGCAGCATTCTGATGTCGCGAGATGGAACCCTGACGATGATCGCGGGTTCAATCACGGTTGTCGCCGACACACGATTGAATCGTCTGATCGCTCAGGGAACGGCCTTCGATATCGAACGGATTGAGGGATATCTGAAGATCGTCGACAAGGACAACAGCATCACGTCGATTGAAACTCGTGGCACATCCCGGGTGATCGAACTGGTCCACACAAAAGCGGCAGAAGTGGCAGCCGTGATTCGTGAAGCGTATGGCGATCGAGTCACCGGCGGTGATGAGAAGAAGGCTCCAGCCACCGCCGCTGATGTGGCTCGCGAAGCTGCTCTGGCGAAAGCAAAGGCGGCCACTGAAAAGAGCAGCGGAACCTCTTCAAAGACGGAATCAAAAAACCTGGAACCAACGATGACGATTGCCGTGCATGAACGCAGCAACTCGCTGATCGTGACGGCTCCGGATCGGTTATTTGAAGAGGTCGAACTGCTGGCGATGCTGATCGATTCACGCAGCAAAGAAGAAGTGAAAGTCATCGACCTGCCCGACGGAGTCGACCTGGACACGCTGCAACGCGTGCTTTCCGGTGAACTCAGCACTGGCAGCACCAGCAAGTCATCGAAAAGCAAAAGCCGATGACACAGGGAGGTAACGTTTTATGAAGGCAACCTTTGGCAATACAAGAACAGCAGTGGTTTTCCTGCTGACGTTGGCAGTTCCAACAGCTGTTGTGCAGGCGCAGTCCGGGCTACGTGAATCTCTTGAACGGCTGGACGTCAATGAAAACGGTGTCATTGAACCGGAAGAAGTCACGCCTTTGGCCCGTCCCTATCTGGAACGCATCCTGAATGGGCTTGGCAAGCGTTCCAAATCGGCTTTCGACAGACCGGTCACCATCGAGAAGATTCAGGAATCGGCTCGCATCTACCATGCGCTAAAGAACGGCGTCGCTGGCACCAGAGTTGAGCCGCAAGGAAAGAGTACGGTCAAACCGTTCGGGAACGCCCCGGATGAAGTCATGGTTCCACACTTCGGTCTGGCAGAAGTCAAGCTGCCTTACACTCAGGAAGACCTTGACCAAGCCTACCAAACACTGTTCCACGACGACAACAAGGATGGGCAGATCGACCGCGAAGAAGCAAAAGACGTGAAATGGACGCATCGAAATCCGTTCGACGACGACCTGAACCACGACGAACGACTGAGTACGATGGAACTGGTACAGCGTTACGCTCGGCGGCGACTGCTGGCCGGGGACTCTGATCAGCTGGTGCAAAAAGCAATGCGTACAGGAGGAGATATTCGCCCAACCAAAGAAAAGGGCAAGCAGGAAGACCAGTCACAATGGTGGCGGCAGGGCGGCAGCAGTCATTGGCTAACGGCCGCAATGATGGGACGCTTTGATGCCAACCGCAACGGGCGGCTGGAGGCCAATGAGGCCTTTGGTCTGCGAATTCCTCTCGGGCGAATCGACATCGATCGCGATGGCGAAGTGACGCGAGACGAACTCCACGCGCATGTCTCGCAAATGCAGGACGAGGCTGGAGATCTGACAGAAGGACTTCCGGGTTGGTTTTACGAACTGGATGCCGACGACGATGGACAGGTGGCGATGCACGAATTCGCGACGGAATGGTCCCTGGCAAAACGAGAAGAGTTCGCATCGTTTGACATCAACGGGGATGGTTTGCTGACCTCATCAGAAATTCTGCAGTCGACGGCCATTATCGGTGGCAGCTACCGGAACGAAGATGCGGAAGTCCTGCCGCCACGCCGAACGATCATTTCTGAAATCGAAATCGAAGATGATTTCCTGATCTACGATCTCGATGTTGAACTATCAATCACACACTCGCACGTCGGCTACCTGGATGGATACCTGACTGGTCCGGATGGGATGCGAGTGGAACTGTTTTCGGACATCGGTGCCGGTGGCGACCACTTTGACGAAACAACCTTCGACGATGCGGCTGAAGCGTCAATTGCCAAAACACCGGCTCCGTTTAAGGGACGATTTCGCCCGATAGCGATGGAGAAAAAGCAACCAGGCCTAAGCAGCTTTAATGGCAAGACCGTTCAGGGTGTCTGGCAACTGGTGATTCGCGGTAGCCGCAGTGATCGCTTCGGCATGCTGCACAGCTGGGGTATGTCGATTAAGCCGCAAGAGGAATTCAGGCCGTCAAGCCTGGCTGCAGATGCGGACAATCACTCTGTGGAAGAGCCAACATCAGTAGATGGGAAAAAAGAGCAGAGCGCACAAGCAGCGGGAAGTGCGCTGCTGGATCTGCTCGGGACAAAGGCGAAGTAGCCGGCGAGCCCTCGGCGTAAGCCGAGGGGTTTGAGTTTCGAGTCGCCAGTGCGGAGTTGGGTGGCTACGGCGCGGCTACGACTCCTCAGGTTCGTGAACCTTTGCAGCATGCTCTTCATCAACATGGACCTCGTCAGCAACGGGCAAATCCGGCAGATCCTGAACCTTGGGCCGACGCTTTCGTAAAGCCTTTGCCGGAACCAAATCACGCATCGACTCCAGCTTGCCGAAACACAGCAGTCGATCCCCTGCTTCCAGAATACGGTCTGACTTAGGATTCGGAATCACGGTTGTTCCGCGGTACATCGTCAATGCATTGATATCCTTGTCACGCAGGCCGGACTCGCTGACCGTTTTGCCAACGTACTCGGAACCTTCCGGAATGTGGATTTCCGTGACGCCGTATCCGCGACTCACCGTCAAACGCTGCCGCAAATCGATTTCCGGGAAGTTCACTTGTGCGGCAATGTAGTCCACGATGGCTCCGGCAACGTCCAGTTGCGTGCAGCGTTCAATTCCCTCAAGTCCTGGCGACGAATTAAGCTCCATGATCTGTGGGCCGTCCTTGCCTTCCAGCATGTCGACTCCGGCAATTCGCAGCCCCATGATCTGAGCTGCTCGAACGGCGGTATCGCAGTATTTTTCATCCAGCACGACAGGTTCCGTCACGCCGCCGCGATGAACGTTACTGCGAAATTCCTGCCCCTGCGACACACGCCGCATGGCAGCAACCACCTGATCGCCAACAACAATCGCACGAACGTCGCGGCCCTTGCTTTCAGCCACAAACTTCTGGATCAACACGCTCTGCTTTTGACTCTGCAGCAATTCGATCATTGCTTCTGCGGATTGCACAGACTCAGCTAACAGCACACCGATCCCCTGAGTCCCTTCCAGCAGTTTGATGATGACCGGCGCTCCTCCGACTCGCTCAATTGCGGGCAAAACATCCTTCTTGTCACGGACGAACGCGGTCTTGGGTATCCCAATCTGATGGCGGCTTAAGATCTGCAGGCTGCGTAGTTTGTCTCGCGAATTCGTAATTCCGTGCGACGAATTCGCACAAAAAACGTCCATTTGTTCAAATTGTCGTACCACGGCGGTCCCGAAATTGGTAATCGAGGTGCCGATGCGCGGCAGAACGGCATCGAAATCAGACAGCAGTTTGCGTCGAAAGTAAAGATCGGGCTCTCCCTCTTCCAGGTCGATGGCAAACTTCAGCGTATTCAGCACTTTGACTTCGTGTTTTCGCTGTTCGGCCGCTTCACGAAGCCGGCGCGTGCTGTAGCACTTCAGATTACAGGACAGAACGGCGAGTCTCATATCATTCCCTTTTTGCGCCGGATCATCCAGCAATCAGCCTAACTCGGGAGGCCCGCAGCCCGTTCGAGCTACTGCTCGGAATCGCTCCGTTGTCGCTCTGAAAAATTTGACTCAACGACAACACGTTTGGTTCAATAAGCGTACCTAAGACTTTCGTCGTTTACGCTTTGGTATTCCGCCAAAATATGATGCTCCGGCATCAACGACAAATCGACGACGGAACGCTTCTCGCCCCAACAGCATCCGAAAGCTCATCTCTGTTCGGTCGGCCAACGTCAATTCCACTGGCCAGGAGACTCCAAGCAACTTAACTTCGGTCACAATGACCGGGCGCATTGACACTTCTCCGCTTGAACTGCGAATGGGGCGAAACTCCAGAACTTTCGCAGCGACCTCGACGACACGGTCCATGTTTCGCTGACGTGGATGAACCTTAAATCGGACGTACGGCTCCCCACCCTGATCGAATTGCTCAAGATCCACAGCGTGCAATGACGAGGACCGAGCGCCTGTATCCACTTTGGCCTTGATCGATTTGATCCCTAAACCTGGCAGACCGATCCATTCACGCCAGCCGATGACCGGCAGTTCGGATTTGACTTCGACTTTCATCCATTGTCCTCACACTGGGAAAACTAAAACGCGAAGTCGTTAATGATCAGACTTCGCACAGGAACTAGCACAGTATAGCAACTGGTGTCCCGGCAGAGAATCGGTCCAGATCTGGTGCGCCACGTTTCTCTGCAATCAGGCCGAAGCAACATGGCAATGGGCCGAAGGACGGCCAGGCCGGAACAACAGGCATCCGTGTTCGAGGATGCCATCCGCAGAGACCTTACAGAATTTCCCCTGTCGATTGCACAGGGCAGGGGCCACCAGCAATCGCGAACGCCGACGAATCCGATTCCCGTTCCGGGGCGACGGCTTTGCCTGGAAACAACGTTAACAAGGCAGGCAGAAACAACAGGTCTGCAGCCAGAGCCACGACGAGAGTTGTGCAGGCCATCACCGCAAAGTTAACGTGTGGTGGCAGGCGACTGGTCATCACAGTGCAGAGCCCCGCTGCCATAACCACTGTCGTCATCAACAACGCGCTGCCGACCGTCGTAAAGCACCGCTGGTTGGCGACCAGCGGACTGTGGCCCTGCCGTCGCTCGTGCTGAAAATGCACCAGATAGTGGATTGTGTCATCCACCGCGATTCCCAGGCAAATCGCAAATGAACAAGCCCCGGCGATTCCAAGATCGGAGCCGAACCATAATCGTATCGTGCCGGATGCAGCCAATGGCATCACGTTCGGCATGATCGAAATCAAGCCCAGCCTTAGCGAACGAAACGCCAACGCCAGGACGCCAAAGATAATAACAGCAGCCATTGTCAGGCTATCCAGCAACTCGGCGATCATCTGACTAACGACCCGACCTTCGATGACCACGTCGCTGACGAACTCCACATGAAAACCTGGGTGAGCAGCTTCCAGTTCGCGGAGCTCTGACTGCATCTGTTCAAAAATCGGATCGAATTTGGCGATACCCAGATCTCGCATCCGTGTGACAACCAATGCCAGTCGAAGATCCGGACGATAGAACTGTTCCTTCAGATCGTCCGGAAGCTGATTCGCAAGAACCGAGTTATCCTGGCGATCAGGCCCCTTGAAAACGGACAACGTCGTCCGAATCGACATCGGCCGCCCAAGGTGTTCCTGCTTTGCGACAAGTTCTTCACACTCGCGAATGAAGGTCCAGACATCTTTTCGCAACGTTTGCTCGGGCCAGTGCACCATCAGCCGCAGATATCGAATACCGCCCACGTGCTCATCGCAGTGTCGCATGGCGTGCCACTCTTCGCAGTCGGGAGGAACGCGATTGCTGACTCGATCATCGGGTACCAGTTGTGAGCATGCCGCCAGACAACTGACGGTGATCACAATGCCCGCAATTGTGACCAGTTTCGCGTAACGAGATGAGAAACTAATAATGCCCACAAAACGATTCATCAGACGACTCAGCGGATCCCGCTGGGCACTGACATCCATCCGTTGTCCCACCCATGAACCCGCCAGCAGGGGGCTGACAAGAATCACGGCGAAAAACGTTACAATCACACCAATCGCTGACACACGGCCAAACCCGGCAATCATTTCGGACTTCGATAACATCAGTGATCCGAAACCAATCGCCGTCGTAATCGACGTCAACAGGCAGGCTGGTCCCGTCTGCATCAGGGCGTCATAGATGGAATCACGCAGGTTAGCACCAGCGGTTCGCAGCTGGCGAATACGCACAACAACATGCACGCCATCGGTAAAGCCGATCATGACAATCATCACCGGCAAAATGATCTTCGCCAGCTCGTTCTCACCCTGCCCAATCAGCAGCAGCCAGCCCAATGTCCACGCAACACCGACAACCGGTCCGCCGCAAGCGACGATAATCGCCATTGGCTTACGAAAGATCAGAACCTGCAACAGCCCGACCAATCCGTAGGCCAGCAACTGAATACGAATATGATCGCTGGCCAGCGCCCGATCGTGAATGTCGTACAGTGCCAGAGTTCCGGTGACTCGCGTTCGAATTCCAACAGGATCCAAATATTGAATCGCCGTCGCCCGTATTTCATGAACTCGAATTTTCTCCTGAGTATTCACCAGCAACAGCGCCGTTCGGCCATCGGCAGAGATCATGTTTTCTGCAACCAAAGGATGAGTCATCAGCCTTTGCCTTGCAGTCGACAGATTTTCCCCAGTCAGCTCAGCAGCGGATTCCGGCAACAGCAACGTCTGCTGGCGAAAAGTGACTTCAGGGATGTCTCCCATCCACGTGACCTGCTCAACGTCCGGCAGTTCGCGAATCGCGGCCACTGCGTTTTGAATTGCGATCACGCGGTCACGCTGAAAAAACTCTTCGCATTCCAACACCAGCACCACCGGCGCGCTGGACTTGAACTGGCCCTCCGATTCGCGAAGCGCATCCATCACTTCCTCGGGCACCCAACCGGCCGGCAAAGGCTTCGCGACGCGGTAACCAAGCACGCCAAGAGTCGGAGGAATACTGAGTAACAGCACTAACAGCCAGCCAAGACGGCGGTGATCGACACAGATCAGGGCAAGCAACTTCATGTTTTGGCTGCTGTCACAGGCTCGTTAATCGGCAGATGACTGATGTCGTCTATGCAACCGGAATTGACGCCCACACCGGGATTCTTTGCGACATTACGAATCGTATGCATGGCCGCGGAAAAAAAAGACGAAAAAACGGGATAGTCCTGTTCCTGATTCTTCTCTGTGATTTCCGCCATCCGTTGCTTCAACATCGAATGGTCAAGTTTCGGGTAACGATGGTGCGGACCATGTACTGCCAAATCAAAGTTAAAGTACGAGAGAAGTTTCGTCAGCGGGTTGGCACCAACGATGGTGCGTGTGCCATGCAGCGGATCAAAACTGCTCGTGCCAACATGATCCATCATCTTCCGAAAACCATTACATACAGTGGCGAGGTAAGGAGGAAGGGCAAAGATCAAATGCTCAGGCGAAAACAAAAACCTGTCGGTTCGATGAGCCCAGATTCCGGTTGAAATCGCCCCCAGCCAGAAAACGGCCACCGCCCAATACTCTCTGCGCATTGTGCGTCGAATCTCCGGACCAACGGGCGAATGCGGTGAATAGCAAATTCGTCCCCAGATGATCGGCGTGACGACAATCGCTAACAGAACATCGAACCACAAAAAGACGCGACGGAATCGAAGTGATGCCGCAGGGTCGCTGTAGGGCCACATCTCCCAGTCTAATGGAGTATTCAAATAAGCATGGTGTCGCATATGAACTTCGCGATATACAGTGTACGGAATGCCTAGAAGAGTACCAATGCAGCGGGCGATCGCTTCCCCCAGAGTCTTATTCAGCCGAAAGTTGCCGTGCGCCGTTTCATGAGAAAAACCACCAATGCAAAACCAGCTGTATGTGAGTAGAGGAACCCAGATCGCACAGGCCAGCACGTTCGTGGGTGCAAAATTCACCACCCAGCACCATTGGCCAACGCAGGCCAGGAATGGAAATGCAAGAAGTCTAAAGAAAGCAGCGGGCCTCATGAAAACCTGACTCAGGTAACAGGCACTACGGCGTTAACGCGTTGCTTTTCCGGAATGGGTACGGGGGAGGGCACAAGGGACACCAGGCGATCGACAAGAGAGGCCAACAGCTGTTCGGTCTCGGTCTCCGAAAACAGACGTGTATTGCGATTCAGATGAACGATAAGTTCGCCGCCGTACGTCCCGAAAGCGATCGTTATGTTGGTATTCTCACGGACGGGAACAATCCCGTCGACTCCCATAATAACAACATCACCCGCCACGGCACGACCCTGCTTCAATGGAAACCGATTTTCGAACACCCGTCTCACTTCGCCAACGTTTGTCATGACGACCGAGGCAAAATTCGGCTGTAGTTTCTGCGACAGGCGAAATAGCCCCGGAATCCAACGCGTCAACGCGAAGCCATGCAGCATCGCAGCGCCTTCGTTGCGGTTAATCATCTGATATGACTTCCGATGAATTGCCGCCAGCAGGGATTCCGAGTGGCAGAGCTGTCGACGACGATAGCTGTGAAAAACGTAGCTCACAACATTCGCGGCAGAGATTTCATCGTGGTCAGGCGTTCGCATGCTGACCGGCATCAAAACGCGGAATAAGTCGTCGGGTCGGGCTGAACTTTCGTCTGCAGACCATTGCTGCAATTCCTGCAGAAATGCCATCATGCACAAATCGTTGGTTGACACGCCTTTGGCCGCTGCGAGCTGCTTCAGCTGCTTCAGAATCGCTCGCGGAAGAATTTCTGTATGCAGAATATTTTTGACTGGTTCGTCGGCAGCAGGAGACGGCGAGTGATTCAGAATTCGATAACACTTCCGAAAGAACAGCCGACCGGTTTCCAACAGGGTGTGCAGGATCGGCGCGCATCGGTCGCGACGATTACCTGGCATGCGACTCGACCCGCGTTTCAGCAGCACTGACGGATCCGGAATGCGAACAACAGGCCGCTCTTCTCCCGGCTCAGTCGTCAACTGACCATACCGTGCGAATACGTCACCCACAAAGCGAATCGCGCTCAGACCATCTGCACAGGAATGATGAAAGTACGCAATCAGGACGCCGCGGTTTGGACACAGTCGGAGATCAAAAGCAACGCCTGCTTCGCGTGTCAGATCGAACCACTTGGGCGGGCAATCGTTCGGCGGAGTCACACTCTGAAATCGGGAACATTTGATGGCTGGTTCATGGTCGGTCAACAACCGCCATTTTGCCAACCAGCGGGACGGATCCACAACAGCTCGCAACAGCGGATTATGTTCCAACGTCTCACGCAAAGCGTCGCGGAAAGCAGATTCGTCCAGGGTTCCCTCAAACGGAATCCTCAACACGATGACCATCGGTTTTTCGGGAGAATCGTCGCGAAAGGCGTAGTGTTCGAAGTCCGAAAGCCTAAGCGGAAAAATTGGCTCGGTATCGTTCATAGCAGGAATCCCGAATTATAGACGATCGACTTACCAAAAATCGCCGACTTCCCTTCGCCCCTCAACCCGGATTGACACCCTAAACCGGAAAAACACAGATCCACAAGGGTAGCACTTGCGACAGGGGGGACACAAACATTGATTTCAGATCGGGGGCGCCAATCCAGCCTGGCCGAGCTTTTATTCGTCTAACCGGCCAAATCGTTCGGAAAAGTACTGTTCAGATGTTCACCCTTGCCATTGGGCTTTCCGAACCGACAAGCGAATCCGAAGCCGTGGATTTCAGTCGGTCTGCAAACGTATTCAAGAGTTCCAGAGTGTCCGCGGAGCTGAATCGTTTCGCACAACAACGGATGCTGACGGCCAGACAGCCATTAACCAGCACCGTGGAAAATGCGACTGAGGTCCCCTGACGAATGGGCGGTATACCAGCGATGTCTTCTACCACAAGATTTCCCATTTGAATCGATCGTCCTTCGCGTGGCAGTCGACTGCTGATCCCGTTCAAGAGATTCCCCATGTGGGACAGCACTGTGGTACTCATGCAGCTATTCTGAGTTTTCAACATAATCAGACGCAACATTCCCGGTAAACGCTGCATCGCCTCGATGGCCTGCACAAACAACCAACCAGCCTGATACTGGTGAACCAATTGCATCTCGTCGCGAACGGTGCACAGCAATTCGTCCGGACGATTCATCAGTGCCACAGCCCTTGCCATAAACACATAACTGACGACATTGCAGGCTGGCAATTCTGCGTCTAACGGACCTCTTAGACTCGTCGGCACCAGTACGCACATTGTCTGCGGTCTAAAACTCAAAAATCTGCGGCGAGGTTTGACGACCTGTGCATTCCAGTGATGCGACAGCAACATCAATTCTCGTACCAACAAATCGTTTATTGATGCGTTGTATTTTTTGGCGGCTTCCCGAAGACCGCGCGTTTCTGCGCGAGTCAACTTGATTGTCGTCAGGCCGAGACCTGTTTGGAGGTCATTCTGCCGCATCGTCGATCTTGCCAGGAACGGAAGTTTCTCCTGGCAAAGGTAGCGAATCGTGTACTTCATCACGATGTAGGTCCGATAGAAGATCGATCCGGAGACGTGGGCAACGCGTCTCCCGTCGGAGTTGCCTCTGGTCTTTAAAAGCTGCAGGTTGATCGGGCGCAACTCCGGAAGATCAACCGTTTGATCGACTGATTTCGCGTAGTGCCACGCGTAGGCGATGGCGACGTCTTCCAGAAATTGAGCAGCACCGATTCCGTCACAACAGGCGTGATGAAACTGCATCGTGATGATCGCATGATCCGAATGCTGTTCACCCCACACTCGCAGCCCGATGCCTGAAGTCAGATCAATCGCCTGCCGCCAGGGTTCCTGCTGCATCCAATGGTCACAATCCCAGTCGAACTCCGAAACCTGGTCGCCCGCCCAGATCCAGTAACCCCCTCGCCATGTTTTTTTTACCCGACAACACAACAATGGATGGCGACTAAAAGCGTCATCAACAGCCAGCTTCATCACGTCGCGGTCGACAACTCCCTTCAGACGGACCTGCAGGTAGAACACCATTGGATAGTCGGAAGACTCATCCGCCAGCATGAAGCGTTCAAAGGCCGTTAGCGGCAGAGGAAACAGGTTTTCAGGTGCGACGATCGACATTGGCCCACAATGATGTACTCAAGATTCGACACAAAACGGTCTACATCATATTGATAGGTCACTTCTGACTGTCAGAAGGAGAAATCCCGGGGATCATCTGGACAGTATAAGTCTGGTCGGCGACATCTTCCTGCAATCGTGGGCGCACGATTCTGTGAATCAACCGCTACAACCGATTGTGCGACTTCCATGGGTGCAACGAAGCGGTCTTGCTGCAGACTTTGAACTGTGTGACACTGCCTACTACTAGAGCCGTTTACCTAAACATTTAGATGCGTCGGGCTCGTGGGAGCACGCGATTTGCTGTCGAAAACCGTTCGCCGCGGCCACAAATCAGCATAATACGATGTACTGCGTGAGCTCCGCCGACACGCCCCGACAGAAACTCTGACAGGAAGTCGCATGATGACAGGGAAGTCATACATTGCCGCCACGATCCTCTTAGCATTGGCAACTGTTGGCTTGGCCGACGAAGTCCAGCCGACGACAATGCGCCTTCACGAGGTCGTGCAACGAGAAGTGAATCGTCGCGAGATCGGCGGGATTCGGGTCGAAGGCAACAAAACGTTTTCCTCCAACTCCATTCGCAACGCGTTGCTTGTGAACGATGCCATTCATAACTTTCTGTGGCCGAAAAATCCAGGAGACGATGCCTGGACGGGAACGACGTCGGACGAATACGCGACGGCTCTGCAGCAGCAGATTATGGCCGGTTACCACGGCGCCGGATTTCTAGACGCGAACATTGTGGTCACCTTTGTCGACACCACGCAGCCGGCAACTGTTGTTGTCGACGAAGGCCCTTCGTTTACCACAGGAGACATCCTCATCGATGGCGTTACGGACGAAGTCACTGATGGAATTCGACACGCCCTGCAAAACTCCAGAAGTACCGAGTCGGTCTCCAGCGTAATCCGCCAACTGATCATTTCGCACGAAACACAAGAAGCGGTTTGGCCACAGAACAAAGCAGCTTCAACGTCAGCACGTAAGCAACAGCAGGCTGTCGAGTGCGTCGCCGGATACATGAACGGCCAGGGGTTTGGCTTCGCCAAATCGTCAGTCAACTTCCTTCGCGACGATGAACGACATGTCGTGAAGCTGCATATTGTGGTGACACCCCAGGAACAGAACCGAATTGGCGAAATTCAGTTTTCCGGCCTTCAGAAGTATTCCGAGGCCGACGTTCAAAAAATCATCGACGTCAAAGTCGGAACGTTGGCGAGTCCCGAACTTTGTCGAAAGATCGAAGCGGCACTGACGGGCAGTGGCCGTTTTCTGTTTGCGAAGTGCGACACACAGACACCGTTTGGCCCGGAGCAACCGGTAGCGCTGCATATTCGTGTTCGTGAGTACGAGGAAGTTCAACCGGGGGATGAGTTTTCCAAAATACAGCAGGCCATTCTGCGTTACGGCCAGTGGTTGGCTGACTGGCAGACAGATGGCCCGGATTTCATTTTCGAAGCGGAGGTTGATGTCGCAAAGTGCCTGACTGCGTTGAGAGGAAACGCCGATGAGCAGATTCTTTCGATGTCGAATCAATTGCTGTCGTCCTTGCGTCAGGCAGAACTACGTCTCGTCGTTTCACCAACAGACGGCGCTGTATTGACGCTGAAGGCCAAAGACGCTGATGGCAATTTCAAGTTGAATCATTCTTTCTTACATTGCCGAAACTTGTTTGGCGTTGTCAGTCACCGCGGCGAACGCAGTTGGATCATGGATGGCAGCAGTGGGGTCAAGCTGCCGACGTTTCATCCGCAATTCGCGATGCAAGGTGGAGATCCGAATGAGTCCGAACGTCGATTGCACCTGAGACTCGGCTTCGGCGGACGCTCTGACGGAAAAGCCCCGGTCGAAGCACACATCACCGTTGAGGCGACTGCTCTGTTGTGCGGTCTCACGTCTCGAACCGCTTCGTCCGGAGAGCCAATTCAGTGGGCACCGCCCTGTATCAAAGTCAACGCGGACGGCCGAGAGGTCGTGCAATCGCAGGGAGCTCTGTTTGCATGCGAAATCGACGTCGAAACCGGACAGCTCCTGTCGGCCGCAGCCGACTTCGACGCGGGAGAGTGCGCAATCCGTTTCCGCCGCGGGCAACTTCAAAGCGACCTCGATAAACTACGGGAAAGCTTCAAAACTGCGAAGAACTTCGCTGAATCGGGTACATGCGTAAAATCTGCCATCAGTTTTATGGCCACAGAAATCAATGAACTGTGCAATGCAAAAGATCAGCCTCTGTTGACGTTCACGGCCAAAATGCTGAACGACGCGAAGATTCAAAACGCTGTTGAAGTGATGATGACCGACATCGAAACACGTCATAGCTTTCATATTCCCAACACCAAACCTGATACCACCAAAGTGGGAAGCACCGTCGCAATACTGTACTCGCTGACTCCTGCTGACAGTGCGATTGGCCGGGTGATTCTGGCAATGGCAGGAGCGGTCTCTCGGCGATCGGGCGCACTTCTGACATCTCTATCATTCGATGCGATGGTCTCGGATCGTTATGGCCCGGTCAGTTGTGCGGGGCTGGCGTATCTATTTCGCCAGATGAACTTCGAGGACTTCGCAAAGACATTCGCCGTCCTTGGGCATCGTCGCTTAGAAGCGGAGGGCTTGATTCGGGAATTCGAAGGGTATCTGGCCCCAACGGCTCTAACGGGAGCGATCGCTCATCACTTTGTGCATAACCTGCAACAGCTTGACGATGAAGAATTTGAGCGACGGATCGTCGCCATGGATCAGATCACTTTGAATCACGGCCAGCGAATAATCAAACTCGGCGACCTCCCACTGCGAATGGCACTGACAACATTGCGCAGCCACCAGAGTCACGATCCGGAAGTCGTCCTTCGTGATGGACTAACCCTGCTGTGTGCATCGCAGACGACAAAGATTGACGAATTCCTTGCTGCTCAAATGTTGCCGCCGGAAAAGCCGATCCGCTTTTTCCGCTCGGCGAGTTCGACAAAAGCGAAGGACATCTTGAAGGACAAAAAGGCTCCCAACGTTTCACGTCCGGAGACGGATGTTTCCACTGACCGTGGTGTTCGTTAGCGGAAGACGTAGTGGACGAGGCCACGAGCAACCACAAGCAACATTGCCAGGCTCCGCTTTCCTC
>CALFOL010000246.1 GCA_937919915.1 uncultured Planctomycetaceae bacterium | reverse complement strand
CGCGTCCGTCGACTGGCAGCATCGCCTGCACCGCGTGGCTTTCGCATGCTCGCAGTGAGACGTTTCGTTCAGCTATCAACATGTGGCTGACACTTACCTCATCGGGGGAAAACAACGAAGCGCGAGAGGCTGCCTTGAAGTGCGTCGAGATTCATGGTCGCTCGGCGACGGCAGACACTCAGAACAGACATCTTCACAGAAAGCTGTTTCATGCGTCGGGAACACCGAGGATTGCGATTGGGGGTGTGCAATTACTTTCCGCAAAATGGCCACAAGCAAAGATGAAAACTCATCCATCGTCGTTGGCCTGCATTTGTTGAACCGGAATTCCGGAGAATCAACCGGAAGCCAGAAAGTGCTTTAGGCCTTCCAACACGCCGCTCGTCGCGTGACCAGCTGCGACGTGCAGTCGGCCCAGCCAGTCGCTTCTCTTGTGCGCATTTCGGACTTCGAAGACGACAGTCGGTAAGGCGTTACCAACAAGAATGCTTCGGTAACCCGCGGTCAACGCGGCGAAATCGTTTCCTGAGTCTCCGGCAAAGACGATCGACTCGTTGTCTCGCTTCGTATGCAATGCCCACCAGGCGAGTGCATAGGCCTTGGAAATGGACGTTGGCAACAGGTCTATGAGGCCTTGGCCGGTGAAGGGATCAACGCTGGAAAGAAGTTCGTAAGGGAGTCGGTCGCTGGTGAGACGCAATTCGATCTGTTCTGCGACTTCGTCGAGTTCATTCACGTCGGCGTAGTAGCTGAGTTTGAATTGCCCTTGCTTTTCTTGTTCCTGTTTTCGCATGTTTGGAATGCCCGCCAGCAATTCGGACAGCGTTTGGGCGTCCGTGCCGTCAACAATCTCGGCAAGGTGATCGCGGTAGGCTTCGAGCAATTCGTGCTTACCGTGGAGGTCGCGAACATAGATCGTCGTACCGACGTCGCAGATGATCCACGTCGGGGTGGGAAGCAAGTGCGATCGGATGGCCGATTGAACGAGTCGGTAGTCTCTTCCGGTCACATAGACCAGGTCGATCGACCGCAGTTCCAACTCTGCCTGCAACAACAGCAGGTCGCGAACGTTGTCCTGATTGCCGTCGAGCGGAATGAACGTTCCGTCCATGTCCGTTGCCAGCGTTGTGATAGGGAATGGCTTAGACACGACACAACCACAAATACTGGTAAGGTTCGAGCTGAATATCTTCGCTTGTGCCGTAATTCCGGCCACTGATCGCATCTTGAAAAAATCGGCCCAGCCCCGCGGTACGAAGATGGTTGCCGATGATCGTTTGCGGCTCTTCCGAAAAGTTTCCGATGACGATTACGCGGTTGCCACCATTGATGCGGACAAACGACAGGACATGGTGATTCCCCGTCGTGATCAATTCCATCACTTGACCGGCGAAAGCCGACTGCGATTTACGAGCAGCGATCATCCGCTGAAGAGAACGAAAGATTCGTTTGCGAATTGAACCACCTCCCGACTCAATCTTGTCATCCAACTCGGACAAGAACTCCCACTGCATTTTGGGGCGATGGATCCAACGTGTGTCGCCAGCCTTAGCGGGGTCTTTGACAAATTCGTAATCGTTGAGCATTCCCCATTCTTCACCGAGATAAATCAGCGGGATCCCGCCAATGCTAAGCGTGATGCTCTGCAGCAGTAGCATGCGACCGATGCCTCGTTCCTTTTCTTCTTCACAATCATTTTCGATCGCAAGTTCCAACCCCGCCAGGGACGCGAGTGTTCCCGCGATCCGCATGTCGCCGGTCTGAGCATTCTCTTGAAAGGGCACGCCGCGAGCAAAGGAACCGGGGTACTGCCCCGTATAGAACTCATTAAGGAACTGGCGATGATTGAACGCGTTGATCCCGATCTCTGCTGCGTCGGCGTCATCAAACGTCCAACCAATGTCGTCGTGACAGCGAAGGTAATTGACCCATGCGGTTCCATCGGGAAGCTTGTGTCGGTGACTCAGGGAACGCACCAAAAGTCGGGTCTCCCGGGTTGCAAGCGATTCCCACAATAGCGCCATCAATGTCGGGTTGTACGAAATCTGACATTCTTCGGAGCTCACATACTTGACCACCTCATCGGGATGAACGATCGCTTCGGACTTGAATAGCAGGCCAGGTGTCGCGATCCGTGCCAACAGGTTAAACGCCTGAATCAAAAGGTGCGCCTGCGGTTGATTCTCGCAACTCGTCCCCATCTGTTTCCAGATAAAGGCCACTGCATCAAGACGCAGGATGTCGACGCCCATGTCGGCGATGAAGAACATCTCTTCCAACATCGATCGAAAGACCGCCGGATTGCTGTAATTCAAATCCCATTGAAAACTATTGAAAGTGGTCCAAACCCATTGCTGCATCCCGTCATGCCACGTGAAATTGCCACGCCGAACGGTGGGGAAAATTTCACGCAGCGTCTGCTCGTATCGATCAGGCATCCGGCGATCGGGAAAGATGTGGAAGTACTGTTGGTACTCGCAGTCACCGGACTGCGCAAGCTGAGCCCATTGGTGGTCATCGGCGGTGTGGTTGAAGACAAAATCGAGTACCAATGTGATCCCTGCGGCACGCAGGTCATCGGCCAACAACTTGAGATCCTCGATCGTTCCGAGCCGCGGATCGATACTGCGATAATTGCTGATTGCGTATCCGCCATCGTTGTCACCGGGCCGGACGGCAAACAAAGGCATCAGATGCAAATACGTCAGTCCGAGCTCTTTGAAGTATCCGATGGTCTCGCGAAGTCGACCCAGATTCTCGCTAAACAGATCAACGTAGAGGGCTCCACCGACGACTTCTTCCGAAGCGAACCAGTCTGGAGCATTGATCCGATGTCGGTCAACTTCCCGCAGCGTCTCGGGACGATTGATCCACGCCTTGACAGCTGTAATCAGAATTTGTTCCAGATGATAGAAGAAGTCGTAGCGGTCGCCGTACAACTTGTGCAGGGTCTCAAAGACCGCCGGCCAATGCTCGTTCAATCGCGTTTCGAACTCGTTTCGCAGCGTCTGGTCCGCATCTTCGGCGATCCAGACAGCTTCCATTCGGGGCGCTAGTCGTCGCAGCGACAATTCGGCCTCGAATCGTATTGCACTCCACGAATTGACCGCTCCGTTACTCACTTGTCGATGATTCACTGCGGTCATTCGGAATGACAATGCTCTCTAAAAACTGGTAGTAACGAATGCCCTCGATGATCCCACGGGCATGCAGCCCTTTGGCAAAATACACTCGTGGGCGATCCCGAAGGCATTCGAGTTCAGGACTGTAGTTTCCGACGACAACGCCAAGCGTCCGCCCAAGCAACATCCCGGCGTCATTACCGGAGTCACCTGCGACGAGCACATTGTCTGGAGAAAATCCCCATTTCCAGAGTAGATGCCGGATCGACATGTCGCTGCCACCGCGCACCGGAATGATATCCAGATACATGCCCAGCGACAGTACAACCTTAGCACGTAGACCGGCTGTTCGAAGTAGCTTCTGAATGACTGTTATCGACGGCGTCTTCTCCGGATCGATTTCGTAACTGAGTTTGAACTCGGATTGATGGTCCTCCGTTTGACAAACAACACCTGGCAATTTTTCTAAGATCGGCGCAATCTCATTCGGCTTCCATGCAAATCCGATCTGTTGCCGCCAGCTTTGGTCGGGTACCAGGTTCTGACCGTAGTGCAACTGTGTTCCGGCATCCGTGTCGATCAAGTCGGGACGCGGCAGGCCGAGTTCTTCGACGAGCGCCATTGCACTGTCCAGCCGACGCCCCGTTGCGATTCCGAACCCGATATTGTCATGTTCACGAATCAACTCGTTGAATTCAGCGAGCGCCTCCGCATCACCGGTCAGCGTATTGTCCAAATCCGTGATGATCAGCCGATCGAACTCAGGGAGGCGTCGTTCTCTTGTGCGATTGGCAAGCGCCGGTTTGGCAGTGTGTCTCAGGATGTCATCCAGATCGCGTAGGTATCGTGTCGAATGATTGGTCCAGGCATAGTGCTTGCGAGTCCCCGCTATCCCCGCTTCTGACCAGGTCTTCCATTGCTCCGGCTCGGTCAGACTCCGCATGAGCGCCCTTTCGATCTCATCAGAACTGAGCGGATCAATCAGCAGCCCGTTTCCACAATTGGCGATGATGTCACGAGGACCGCCGTCATTGGTGGCGATGATCGGAAGCCCCGTCGCTCCGGCTTCCAGCAGCGTCAAACCGAAGGGTTCCGTCAATGCCGGATTGATGAATACGCCTTTTCGCTGCACCGCCAACCGATAGAGATCAGGAATGTCGTCCGTCTGATGTGATTTCGGGTACGCGACATGGCCATACAGGTCATACTTGTCAATCAGATAGATGACGTTGTTGAGCACTTGTTGTTGTGATTTTGGGAGTTCGCGAGTGTCTTGTCGCGTGCCCATCACCATCACCAGATTCGCGACCTCTTGCAGGCGTTTGCTTTCGCCATAGACCTGAACGAGTTTTTCAAGATTCTTGCGCTCGTCTGGTCTGGCCACAGTCAGAATCATCGGCTTCGAGGGATCACGCAGGAAACGGTTCAACTCGCTCGCAATCGGAGGCTCGGCGAAACTGTCCGAAGGCGGTGAGAAAAGAGACAGATCCACGCCGGGAGGGATGACTTCCATCCGGGAGGGTGCGTAGTGATCATAAAGTTCGTATTGATCACTCACTTCCTGGCTCGTGCTGGTCACGACCATAGAAGCCGTTTCCAACGCGATCTCTTCCGCCTCGATTCTTGTCGCAAATCGATATTTCTTTTCCAGGTTTTCCGCGGTCTGTTTACCGGTTCCCATTCGCTGACGCTTCACACGCCCGAGGGAGTGACCCGTAAAAACAAAGGGAACATGCAGTAAACTTGCGAGTCGTGCTCCGGCCAAACCTGCGTCCGCATAATGACCGTGAATGATGTCGGGCAGTCCCGCGCGGCGAAAGTGCACGAGCGCCTGGTCGACAAACATGTCGATGTACGGCCACAATGCTTCTTTTCTCAGGTAGCGCTTCGGACCAAAGGGGATTCGAACAATCCTGGCGTTATCTGAAATCGCCTCCTCGATCCGGGCATAGTCGCCGGAGACGTTCGGATCGATTATCTGCCGCGTGAGGATTTCCACCTCGTGTGCATTCTGGTGTTGCCCCAGTTCGCGTGCGAGTTCCAGGACGTACTTAACCTGACCGCCGGTGTCGGCATCGCAGCCAAGCTCGGGGTCCTTCCCACGGATCAAACCATGCAAACTGATCAGTGTAATTCGCAGCGATTTGTCTGGATTTAAAACTGTCATTTCTTCCTGCGCGATGCCTCTTTGAAGGGTTTCTGAATCGAGCAAAGTGACATGATCTTGGACCATCAAGATCTCTCCATAACAAGGTTTCTGGGAGTTTCTCCGGTTGTGCCAAAGTCCAATGCACCGTTCCGCGTCAACGGGACGCCGGACCACTGACGCGCTATTCAATCATCCCCATCCCAACTAAATGATGGAGCGTCGTGAGAAGCGAGGACGGTTGAGATGAGCTTTGCCGTCATCGACAATCGAAACTCCATGGACCTACAGCTTCCTGCGGAACAACATACCATAATCCCACACCTCTGTCGCTACGTTCCAATCAATTCTCCACTTTCACCACTTCAAACGTATCGCTGCACTTTCAGAATGTACTCTATTTCGCCTAATCGTGCCCTCACTGAATCGCCTTGAGACCACTGACTCGCACTGTTGCGATGCGAGCTCTTTCACACTGAGTTTTTCGTGACACAGACGCGGCTTCACTACTTGCCGCTTCTGCGAGCGTGACTGCCAACTCGATTCCTGCCGACTCGATCGAAAGTCTGACTTCGTTTCAACCGGAATTTGGCGACGGCAACACGATCCGCGCTGAGCGACGGTCGTATTTCGATAAGAATTGGGATGAGGGCCTCCTGCATTCGGTCTTTACATAGTCTCGCCGATGACTATCCTTGCCGCCGTCGTTGTTTCTGTAAGAGATCGGTTGAAGAGAGGAAGTGCTGGTTTGACTGCCAACGTTCGAGACAGAAGAAGACAGGTGCGATCCCGTCGAAAGTTCGGCAACCCGGAACTCGCGAGCCTCTCCGACGACGAATTGCTCGACATGCGATTCTGTGATCTCGGACTGAACATCGAGGACTCGCCCCTGGAACAGCGGATCGATCAGTTATCACGAGAACTGGAAGCCAAACGAATCTCCTTCCGACCTCACTTCTGGCTGTCGGAGGAGTGGTTCACGCCCGACGGCATCCCTGGGGTTGCGATACCATTTTATCTGGCCGACAGCCGCCTGATGAAGCTGGAAGAAAAGCAAATGCTGGAAGTTGAAGGTGGCACGCCCGACTGGTGTATGCGAATTCTGCGACACGAAGCGGGGCATGCCATCGACAACGGCTATCGACTTCGACGTCGCCAGTGTTACCGCAAAGCGTTTGGGAATGTGTCGGCCCCCTATCCGGATTCTTACAATCCACGCCCCTATAGCCGTAGTTTTGTCATCAACATCGACTTGTGGTATGCACAGAGTCATCCGGTTGAAGACTTTGCAGAGACCTTTGCGATCTGGCTGAAGCCCAGATCAGGCTGGCGACAAACCTACAACGGCTGGCCGGCGCTGAAGAAACTTCACGTCGTCAATGAGTTAATGGCGAAGCTGCGGGAAGAACGCCAGGTCGTAAAGAGTCGTCGTCATGAAGAACCGTTGCGGCTGATTAAGACAACGCTGCGAGAGCACTATGACAGGAAACGCGACCATTACGGACTGGAAGTCAGCGATGCATACGACGATGAGCTGCAGCGATTGTTTAGCACGAATCCTACGGCTTCGAAAACGACCGCAGCAACTTTTCTGCGTCGCGCTCGCACTCGACTGCGTCGCGATGTCTCAGAATGGACAGGGCACTACCAGTACACCATCGATCAGGTTCTGAAAGAAATGATTATTCGCTGTCAGGAATTGGATCTGCGACTGGATCGGGATCCGGAAGAAGTGGAGCGCGACGCGCTGGTTGTGCTGACGATGCATACGATGAATCACATTCAGGACGAAGCTCACAAGGTCGCCCTATGAGAAAACTTCGCATCGCGGCCCTCATTCGTGAAGGGCTTGTCCCGCCGGAAGGCGTCACCGAATATGACATCGACAATCCTCCGGAATGGAAGATGGAATTCGACATCCTCAACACTCTGCGAGAGATGGGGCATGATGCTCGACCCATCGAACTCTACGACGATCTTTCCCCCGTGCGAACGTCCATTCTGAAATGGAAGCCGCACATCGCCTTCATGATGCTTGAGGAATTCCACGGGGTTGCGCAGTACGACCATGCGATCGTCAGCTATCTGGAGTTGATGAAGCAACGTTACACGGGCTGCAATCCGCGGGGACTAATTCTGTCCCACGACAAGGCGCTCAGCAAAAAGATTCTGAACTACCATCGGATCCCTACGCCTCGGTTTGTCGTTTATCTGCGTCGTCGAAAAATACGACCGATGTCGAGGCTGAAATATCCGATTCTCGTCAAGTCGGCGACCGAAGATGCATCGTTTGGGATCTCTCAGAATTCTATTGTCACCAGTGATGCAGCCCTGATTGATCGAGTGGCCTTCGTACACGACACCATTGGTTCCGACGCACTGGCCGAAGAATACATCGAAGGGCGGGAACTGTATGTTGGCGTTATCGGCAACAAGCAGTTGAGCGTTTTTCCGGTGTGGGAAATGTTCTTTCGCAATATGCCGGATGACGTCGCTCATATCGCCACTGCGCGAGTCAAATGGAACACGAAGTATCA
>CALFOL010000245.1 GCA_937919915.1 uncultured Planctomycetaceae bacterium | reverse complement strand
CGAACAATTCGGACGGTGGGGATCAAGTAATACACGGGCCATAGGGAGCATGAATTCGTGCAAAATCAAGTTCAGGACGCCCCGTGGGCCTCTCTCGACAACATGACAGATGGAGATCAGGGATTGGATCTCTGGGGGTTTTTGCAGCGACGCAAATCGTTTGTGATTCTGCTGGCCATCGTCGGCGCAGGACTGGGATATCTGTATTTTCAGCGCCAGGTGCCTCGGTTCAGTTCTAACGCGCTGTTGCAGGTGATCCACCACAGTTCTGACCCGCGCGTTGAAGGGATGATGGCCGAACGCAATCTGTCGGACGCGCAGTTTGTCATCACCAGCCCGATGCTGCTTGTTCCCTGTGTTAAGAAATACAACCTGTCAGAATTGAATACGCTTCGGGGCATGACGCCGGATGCAGCCGCTCGACGAATTGCGGGCATGGTCAACGCCCACTCACTGGCGGCAAATATCCTGCAGCTGACTTGCACAGGCCCGGACGCAAACGATACGGCAGTCATCGCTAACGCCGTGTCGAAGGAATTCATTGATCATCAAAAAGAGAGCTATCAGGATGCCGTCTCTAAATTAGAAGGCTTGCTGACTGAAGCCAAGAACGTCCTGTTGAAATCGGTATCCGATAAGGAAACAGCGTACGCTACTTTTGATGCAACGTCTCCGTTAATGAGCGACGGCGCAAATGTGCATCGCGAGCGACTTACGGCCATCAATTCAAAAATCTCTGGCCTGTTCATTCAACAAACAGAGTTAGGTGCGGAACTCCAAGGCCTTGAAGAGGCATCGGCAAAAGGCGGCCAGCGTGAAGCGTTGCTGCTACTTGTTGGCAAACAATCGGAACGAACAGTGGGAGAGACTCCAGAAGGAGTTGAGCAGGCTGTCACCAACGCGAAGTCCATGTTTCAGGCGCTGATGCCGCTATTGATGGAAGAAGCCATTCTTGGTGAAGAATTGGGAGCAGGGCATCCCAAATTAGTAGCGTTACGAAGGCGAATTGAAATCACTCAAAGCCATCTGGACAAACTGGCGGGGCTGACACCAAAGCGGAATGAATCGACTGGAAAACAGGAACCGCGCCCCGACTTCCTGACGGTCTATCTGAGTTCACTGCGGAACGAGATGCTGTTGCTCGACAGTAAACGTAAGGAACTTCAGAATCTCGCAGATACAGAGGAAGCGGCGGCCAAGGGTCTGCGCGTCTACGAACACAAAAGAATGAATCATGAGCGGGAGATTGCACGGGAAAACTCTCTCCTGCAGGACATCCAGGCTCAGATTCGGGACACGGAATTGCCAACAAACATTGGTGGGATTTCGGCGACTATTCTGACTGAGGCCCGTCATGGATCTTTGGTCTTTCCTAAGCTCACAGAGTTTCTCGGACTTGGAGCATTCCTCGGAGCCTTTGTTGGCCTGGGCCTTGGTTATCTGGTCGAAGTGGCCGACCGAAGCTTCCGCAAGCCGGAAGAGATCATTCGGGAATTCGGCGTGCCAATCCTTGGACATATTCCATACATGCAGGAACAGAACCTTCGGAAGATCCCCAAGGGCACGATGGATCGCACCATAATTTCTCTGCACCAGCCGCGATCGAGGCCCGCAGAAGCTTATCGCTCGGTTCGAACAGCAGTCTGCTTCAGTGCGTTGGGCTCAAAGCACCGCGTTATTCAGGTCACCAGTCCGGCTGCTGGAGACGGCAAGTCGACACTCACAATGAACTTTGCCGTTTCTCTAGCGCAGTCCGGTAAGCGGACGGTAATTTTGGAAAGCGACTTCCGTCGTCCGAAAGTCCACAAACTAACGGGCGTTGATAACTCGATCGGAGTCGTGGATGTTCTGAGAGGCGACGCGGAACTGAGCGACGCGATTCACGAAACGGAGCTGGAAGGATTTTACGTAATTCCATGTGGATCACGACCGAAAAATCCGTCCGAGCTTATCACTCGTCCTGAGTATGAGCTGCTTCTGGAAACACTTCGCGAAAAATTTGACTACGTCATCATCCACACGCCACCTGTTCTGGTCGTAACAGATCCATGCAGCGTGGCACCGCGAGTTGATGGTGTGCTGTTGTGCGTTCGACTAAGTCGACACACGCGAGACTTCGGACGGCGAGCACTGGAACAACTTCGCGATGTCGGTGCCAACATGACAGGCATCGTCATCAACGGGGTAGAAGAGACCGATGCGTACGGCTACGGCAGCTACAGTTACTCTGACTACCGTTACCAATACAAGGACTACAGCTATACGTACGGTGCAAAAGGTGACGAAGCTTATTTTGCCGATGCTGAACTTGAAGAGGCATCAAAGTAACAGGGCGTTGCTGACTTGACGGCCCAGTGCCATTCCTTGTGCAAACTCAGGTCGACGCTTCACCATTGAAGCGGCGATCTTACTCGGACCGATTTTTGACAGTCATTGCTTCCGCACGACTGCTTTCGGTCAAGGAATCTGCACAGTAACACTTCCCAGTGTGCACGGACCATCCGTGGATGAGGTGACCGGTACTCAAAATGATGACCCGCCACCCAGGGGAACGAAGTACGCGCAATGTAGGGCTGTGGACGATGACATATCGATTGCCCTGTGGTAGAAGACTGTGATGCTTAACGACACGAAAATCTATGTCGCTGGTCACCGCGGAATGGTCGGCGCCGCAGTGGTGCGACGTCTGCAGAACGCAGGACACGAAAACCTGTTGTTAAAAAGCAGAGACGAGCTGGACCTGACGAACCAGCACGATGTGAACTCGTTTTTCAGCCAGAACAAGCCCGACGTGGTCGTTTTTGCAGCTGCAAAAGTGGGGGGCATACACGCCAATAACACCTACCCGGCAGAGTTCATTTACCAGAACCTGACCATGGCGACCAACGCAATACATGCAGCGTACCAGCATGGAGTACAGCGGTTTCTGTTTTTGGGCAGCACCTGTATTTATCCCCGATTAGCACCACAACCGATCTCGGAAGATAGCCTGTTAACGTCAGAACTGGAACCGACGAACGAAGCTTACGCCCTGGCCAAAATCGCGGGATTAAAGCTATGTCAGTTCTACCGACGACAGTACGGAGTTTTGTTTCATTCCGGCCTGCCGACTAACCTGTACGGCCCCGGCGATAACTATCACCCCGAAAACTCCCACGTCCTCCCGGCTCTCATCCGTCGCCTTCATGAAGCCCGCGAATCTTCGCAGAAAGAGGTCGCAATCTGGGGGACCGGAACGCCATTACGCGAATTCCTGCATGTTGATGATCTTGCTGCCGGGATTCATCACCTGCTGAAGCTGGCGGATCCTCCCGATCTGGTGAACATTGGCAGTGGCCAGGAAATCAGTATCCTGAATCTGGCAAAAGCAGTCGCAGAAACCGTTGGATTCCCGGGGCAGATTACTACTGATCCATCACGCCCGGATGGTACACCTCGCAAACTGTCGGATATCAATCGCTTACGAGCAACCGGATGGGCGCCCAAAATTAGCCTTTCGGATGGGCTGAAATCTGCCTACGCTTCATTTCTACAGGAAATTGACACCGCGTCATTGAGATCAGTTTAAAAGCAACCCACATTGAGGGCCAGTCGGAAATCATGTCGAAATCAGCTCTAATCACTGGGATCACTGGACAGGACGGGTCCTACCTCGCAGAACTTCTGATCGAAAAAGGCTATGACGTCCACGGCATTGTCCGTCGCTCAAGTACTTTCGGAACGGAACGGATCGATCACATCTATCGAGATCCGCACAATCCGAATGTCAAATTACACCTTCATTATGGTGATCTGACGGACGGACAAAGCATCACCAACCGGGTGCTGGATATTGAGCCCGATGAAATCTACAACCTTGGCGCTCAAAGCCATGTGCGAGTTTCTTTTGACCAACCAGCCTATACTTTTCAGGCGACTGCTGGCGGTTCACTCAACGTGCTGGAAGCAGCTCGACAGCTGAACAAGAAGAAGCTGACAAAGGTTTACCAGGCGTCTTCCAGTGAAATGTTTGGAGAGGTGCTGGAAACGCCCCAGACAGAACACACACCGTTTAAGCCCCAAAGCCCGTACGCCTGTGCGAAAGTTTACGCGTTCCATCAAACCGTAAACTATCGTGAGTCGTATGACATGTTTGCTGTCAACGGCATTCTGTTTAACCACGAAAGCCCGCGTCGCGGCGAAACTTTCGTCACACGCAAGATCACGCGTGCCGCCACTCGCATCAAAATGGGTCTGCAGGAAAAACTGTATCTGGGCAACCTGGCGGCTAAACGCGACTGGGGTTACGCCAAAGACTACGTTGAAGGCATGTGGCGAATGCTGCAGCATGATGAACCGGATGACTTCGTACTGGCGACCGGTGAAACTCAGACAGTCCAGAAATTCGCTGATCTTGTCTTCGCACAGTTGGATCTTGATCCCGCGGAATACATCGAAATCGATCAGCGCTACTTCCGCCCCGCCGAAGTCGACCTGCTGTTGGGTGACGCATCCAAGGCCAAAGAAAAACTCGGCTGGACGGCCACCACGACTCTGGAAGAACTTGCCAAACTCATGGTCGACAACGACCTGGAACTGGCTCGGCAGGAAGCCATTGTGTCAGGTAGCCGGAAAGGCTGATTACAGACGAGCCTAAAAAACACTTCCGCCATACGTCGCTCAGCGGCAGCACGCGGCGAGAGAACTTCCGAAGATCCGTGTCAAAGAGCTCCGGGAACTCTCATACAAAGATCCTTTGAACTGTTGCACCAGCACGATCCTCCTGAAGAGGACAAGTACAGCAACGGATTGGTTGTACAGCAGTCGTGGTTCTCGCGCTACCGTATTCTACAACTCATGAAAGAACGAATCCCTTGAAACCGCGCATCTGGAAGTCGGCTGTCGAAACTCAACAGCAACTTCTGGAACTCGGATTTCAAACTTGTGTTATCGGAGGCATTGCGGTTCAACGCTCGGGAGAACCACGAGTCACCAAGGATGTGGACTTTACGCTGTTGTCCGGATTCGGCAACGAACGCCCCATCGTCAAGAAGATACTCAGGTACTTTGATCCCGAATTGAAGACGCGGAAGAATTTGCAATTCATACTTGGCATTTCTCTCGGCGGATTGCCATTCGAAGAAACGTCGTTGCTCGCGCCACGCTCTGGAAGACTGCTGAATCCGGGAGCCTGATTACCTGTAGTGCAGAAGATCTGATCGTGCTTAAAGCCTTTGCCAACCACCCACAAGACCTTCAGGATATGGAGGGAGTCATCACTCGACAGGGTGCTCGACTAAACCGATCTCTCGTCGCGGAGGAATTGACTCCACTGGCCGAACTCAAAGAAGAACCTGAGGTTCTGGACCAGCTCCAGGCGTTGTTTGAGAAACACAATGGTTGAATTTCATCTCAGTGGCGAGGCCCTTTGGAAAAGGATGAATCGAGCCGTGGAAAAAATCCAGGAACGCCTCGAAAAGACCACACGCACACTGGAGGCGGCTGACGTGCCCTACGCGATCATCGGAGGCAACGCGGTGCGAGCATGGGTGGCTCAGGCCGATGAAGCGGCTGTACGCACGACACGTGATGTAGACATTCTACTGCGGCGCAAGGATTTACCGGCAGCCGTTGCAGCGATGGAAGCCGCCGGTTTTGTATACCGGCACTCGGCCGGCATCGACATGTTCCTCGACGATACCGACGCAAAGGCCAGAGACGCCGTGCATGTGCTGCTGGCGAACGAGAAGGTCCGCGAAACAGACATCATCGCGGCGCCAGACGTCGACGAGTCAGTCACAGTGGAAGCTCATCGCACCCTCACCCTGGAAGCCCTGGTGAGAATGAAGCTGAATGTCTTTCGACGGAAAGATCAGATGCATCTGATCGACATGCTCGATGTCGGACTTATCGACGAAACATGGGTCAGTCGCTATTCACCGCCTCTGGCCGACAGACTGCAGGAACTGATTGACGACCCCGAATAACTTCACGAGTCCTGGCGACAGCCAACAGCCAACTGAAAAGAAAACTGAAAACTTGCTAACTCCAACCGCACTTATCACCGGCATTACAGGGCAAGACGGTTCGTACCTGACAGAACTGCTTCTTGAAAAGGGTTACGAAGTTCACGGGCTGGTACGTCGTTCCAGTACATTGGAACGCTCACGATTGCAGCATCTGTATGCTGATCCAGACGCGTATTCAACGCGACTGTTTCTACACTATGCTGACCTGGATGATCCCACCACCATTCGGCGAATCGTGACCAAAGTGCAGCCCACGGAGTTCTATCATCTGGCAGGACAATCGCACGTCGGACTCAGCTTCGACATTCCGGAAAGCACATGTGACGTGACGGCCATTGGCACGCTGCGAATCATGGAAATCCTCCGAGACCAGCCGACACCGCCGAAGTTTCTGCACGCCAGCAGTCGCGAAATCTTCGGCACTCCAGACATCAACCCACAGAACGAAACCACACCGGTGAACCCGAATTCGCCGTATGGTTGTGCCAAAGCCTTTGCAACACAGATGGTGAAAATCTATCGCGAATCGCATGGTTTATTCTTCTGCAACGCGATTTGCTACAACCACGAATCCCCTCGCCGCGGCGAAAACTTTGTCACCCGGAAAGTGACCTTAGCCGCCGCCAGGATTAAGAAGGGGCTGCAGAAAAGTGTCACACTTGGTGATCTGGATGCTGCTCGCGACTGGGGCTACGCCAAAGACTTTGTGCATGCCATGTGGCTAATGTTGCAGCACGATCACGCGGAAGATTTCGTGCTCGCCACCGGGCAGTCTCACACAATCCGAGACTTACTGCAGACCGCGTTTTCTCATGTCAGTCTGAACTGGGAAGACCATGTGAAAGTCGATGACCGCTTCAAACGCCCGGCGGATGCGTGTCAGCTGCTTGGCGACCCCACGAAAGCTCGAGAGATCCTCGGTTGGACGCCAACTGTGAATTTCGAACAACTCGTGGCACTGATGGTTGACCATGATCTTGAAATTTCTGCCCGTCCATAAGATAGATGTCGGACACTAACACCAAAACGACAGAGCCACGGGTTGGCTGGTGGCTGGCAGTGGTGTTGGTCGGGATGATCGGGATGCAGGTTTTCAGGAATTCGTCCGCCGGTAACGCAGCGAAGACGCCCGGCCAGGAACGTGGCGATCTGGTGCTGACAGAAGACTCACTGCCAGCCAACATCGAATCATGGCAGCGCACCAGGTTTGAACCGCCCCTGCCGCCGGAAGAACTTCCGGAAAATCAATACTGGTGGACGCATTCGTGGCAATACCAGCGGTCTGGCGCCACTGCTTTGGTGTCGTTTGATCAGGCGGACTGGCATGGCTGGCACGAATTGACGGAATGCTATCTGGCGAATGGCTGGACCATGGACCAGCGAACAACAGGCAGCGACCTGTTGCCGCCGGATAAAGACTGGAGCTACGTATGTGCTTCTTTAAAGCGTAGTGACACAGATCGTTGCCTGGTTGTGTTCTCAATGTTCTTCGAAGGCGGAAACCCTGTCGAACCACGAGGATCACTGTTCGGCCAACGGTATGGCGACGACACATTCGCTGAGCGAATGCAGCGACGAGCAGAATACAATCCTGCGGCCGCCGAATTGACGGGCATGCGAGCGTTTCAATGCCAGGTCTATGCTCCGTTCCGCGGAAACCTGACTGACGAATTCACCAGTCAGGTGATCAAGCTCCACACGGAAGCTCGGCTTAGCATCGTCGAGCTCCACAATCGGAAGAGAGCAGCAACGCGACACGATTGCCGAACTGATCGCTTTGCAAACGATATTGTACA
>CALFOL010000244.1 GCA_937919915.1 uncultured Planctomycetaceae bacterium | reverse complement strand
CCGCAAGGCTACTCGCCAGAAGAAACAACGGAATTCACACCTTCAAAGGGCTGGGACTGACGGGCTATGTATTCGCGGGGGCGAACCTTGGACAGTTTACGGACTTCCAAGACGAATTCCAGATCATCGGCAGCGACGGGATTGATCCTGGTGCAACAGGCATGGGCCTGCTCCTGGCACGCCGCAATCTGGAACATGTCGGCACTGCTGCTGCGGTCGGCGAACAGTTTCGAGTCACACTGCGACAACTTCCCTTCCCGGACGACAACACTCTGTTCGAAGGTGATGGCTTCACGCCGCTCCCAGTAGATGCCAGCAGCTTCAATCCGCTTATCGGCGGAGGCCTGATCACTGTCACTGCGGCAGCCGTCCCGGAACCGTCCACATGGGCCATACTCGTGCTGGCCCGTGCGGCTTCGGCCTGCGACACTGGCGTCGCCGCAAACTGCCCGTCGCGTAGCACCCTTCGACTGCTCGCATTTTGTCGCGTCATTCTCGATAGCTCTCGAGTCGTTTAACCACAAACATGCCTCCGTCACGGTTCAAGTCTTTGCCTTTGATCGTACGCCCGGTCGCGTCACGCAAGCGTGTCCGTTTTGCGTCAATCGTGGTGCACCATCCATCATCAAATTTGTGATACCACGCGGTGCCATTCGCCTGTCGTTTTCGATTTCGTGCCATGATCGAACTTCTCCTGATTGTGTGTCTGAACCGTCGGGTGATAAGATATTGAGGGAACGGGCATCGAGCTCGGTCGGCCAGAGGACTCATGAGCTTCCCGTCATGCCCGCTGGCTGTCACTTGTCACTCAACGCTATGCAGACCGGAACCACATGAACTTAGTGCAGGCAATTAGTGCAATGGGCTTAATCGCTCTTCCACAACTTCACGCTGCAAACCCTGTCAATGTTGCAGTCTCCGACGAAATTCCGCGTCGTCCCAACATCATCGTGATCTATACCGATGATCAGGGATACGGTGACGCAAGTTGTCTGAATCCGGCAGCGAAATTCCAAACGCCGAATCTGGACCGACTGGCCAAAGAAGGTATCAGTTTCACAAACGCACATTGTTCGGATACCGTTTGTACTCCGTCACGCTACGGGCTGCTGACCGGACGCTATTGCTGGCGAACCACCCGAAAAACAGGGGTCATGGGGGCCGAAGGGACGTGCCTGATTGATGATGAACGTATTACGCTGGCGTCCTTGCTGCGAGACAACGGATACCACACTGCGATGGTCGGTAAGTGGCATCTGGGAATGGACTTTCCTGGCGAAGCGAAGAGTCGTGACTGGACGCAGCCGGTCAAAGACATGCCTCTTGATAAAGGCTTCGACTACTTTTACGGAGTCCCTGCTTCGCTGAACTATGGGGTGTTGGCGTGGTTCGAAGGGCGACACGCCAAAGTTCCGCCGACAGTATTCACGAACAAGAAGCCGAACAGGCGTCACGTTGACTATCGCATCATGCCGCCGTATCAATCGACGCCTCAGGAGACACAACGAGAACTCGGAACACGGGGGATGGAAGTCGCACCGGACTTTATCGACAACCAGTGCCTGACCCGTTTCACTGACAAGGCGATCGAATGGATGAGCGGCAAGGCTGACGAGGCCAAAGCCGGGAAGCCGTTCTTTTTGTATCTGCCATTTACATCGCCACATTATCCCGTGTGCCCGCTGCCAGAATTCCATGGGCAGGGCGACTGTGGCGGCTACGGTGAGTTCGTGATCGAAACCGATCATCACGTCGGCCGAATTCTGAAGTATCTTGAGACAGCTGGACTGGATGACAACACGATGATTGTCTTTTCGAGCGACAACGGGCCGGAGAAGTCCTGGCAACAACGCATTAAGGATTTCAATCACGACAGCCGTGGTCAGTTTCGTGGCGGCAAGCGGGACATCTACGAAGGCGGTCATCGTGTGCCGTTCTTTGTTCGCTGGCCGGGTGGAATCCAGGAGCCGAGTCGCTCGTATGATCGTGTGGTTGGGCAGGTCGATTTGCTGGCGACGTTCGCAGACGTGATTGAATCGAAGCTGCCTGAGAATGCGGGCGAAGACAGCCAGAGCTTTTATTCTGTGCTGAAGAGTTCACAGACTAAATATACTCGCCTGCCGTTGATCAATCATGGGTCCGGCGGACGCTTCACTATCACTGAAGGCTCGTGGAAGCTGGTGCTGGCTCATAAAAAGTCAACGCCGGAACTGTACGATCTCAGCACGGATATCGCGGAAACCACGAACGTGGTGGCGGACCATCCGGATGTGGTGAAACAGCTGACGCAGAAGATCACGGACATCGTAGCGAGAGGCCGGACAACGGCGGGGACGTCGCAGGCAAACGATACGGGGTATTGGAACGATCTGAAGTGGATGACGGAGGCGGAGTACAAAGCGGCTGCGGTGCTGGGGAACTGAGCCGAACTTGGAAATCGCGACAAGTACAGCGTATTACGCGGTATTGCGCATGCCGAACGGTAATAGAAACGCACACGCGAGTCGCTTGTGCTACGTTGGCAAGACAGCTTCCGGATCGGTCCAGATCGCGTCAATGGCTGCGGTGTGACTCTGTTGTTCCGCAGGCTGTGGGTTCGGAACAGCGACGTCGTCTGCGGTCAGGGCGCGTTCGACGACAGCCAGCAGAGTCGAGACGCCGTCAGCGTTGTCCTGCGGCGTGGCCACGATGGTGAATTCCTGGCCGGAACTCCAGGTGTTGTTGAAGCCCGCCCCGACGACTCGCACCCAAGCGCGGTAGTCGCCTGCTGGCAGGTTCAGTGCGGTGAACGAGTTCGCTGTGAGTCCCTGCTCAAATACGGGGCGGGTTGCTGTCGTGAGATTGCTGACCCACAGATCGTAAGTGGCCGCTGACGCGGGATCCACAAAGGTCCATGCGAACAACGTATTGGTTCCGGACAGGGTTGAGTTAAACAATGGGGTGACCAGTTGTGACTGGCCACTGGCCGCGATCGGATTGATGTTCAGGCGAGACAGATCGCTCCATGCCGAGGGTGTGCCGCTACCGTCAATGCTGCGGACACGAATGTCGTACGTCCCTGCTGCCAAAGCGGCCGTGGGACGATGCACAGTGGTGGTAATTCCCGCTGCGCTGTAAGAAATCGCGCCGCCGGTCAACGTGTTCTGGACCTCGACCTCGTAAGTCGCTGCACCCGTGACAGCCGTCCAGGTAATGTCGGGGATCGGGCTGTTGGTTGTCGCCGAAGGAGCGGTGATCTTTGGTGCTCCTGGGTTTTCCGCCACCACAAATGGAGCAGCGCGAGACCATGGTGTCAACGCGCCTGCAGCATTGAAAGCGAGAATCCAGACACGGTGGTTGCCGGGCAACAAGGCATCCACTGGCGTGTAGCTGGTTGTTTTGATTTCGCTGTCGAAGACCGTGGCGACAAGACCATGCGTGTCATCGTTGACCCAGATCACATAACGCGTGGCACCGTCGACAATCGGCCATGTGAAGGTGGGCCGGGTGTTTGTGATGTTTCCGGACGTTCCAAATAACAGCAGCGTGCCGCTGGTCGTTCCGACCGTAAATGTCGCCGTGTCGGTGTTCGCCGCAGTCAGGCCGGTTCCGGATGCAGTCACCTGCACAGAATACGTTCCGGGAGCCAGCACGCTTTCCAGAGTCTTCCAGTTATCCGTGGCCGTGTATTGCTGAATGGTGGAACCACCCTGAGTCACCGCCACCGAGTAGGACGTCGCATTGTTGACAGCAGTCCATGCCACTGTAGGCAGAGTGTTTGTCGTGGTGTTGATCGGAGCCGTAATGGTCGGAATCGTCGTGGCTGTCGCCACCCGGAACGTTAACGGAGTGCTCCAGCCACCGATCGGCGTGAAGCCACTGTACGCTCGCACCCATGTTCGATAGACACCGGGCGCGAGTGCTCGGGTCGCCTGGTAAGCTGTGCCCGTAATTGTGTTGTTGTACAGAAATCGAGACACCGAATTGCTGACGTCGTCGACCCAGACATCGTAGCGCGTTGCGCCGGCGACAGCCGACCAACCGAACGTTGGAACCGGGTCGCTTTCGTAGTTTGGCGTTCGAGTTATCACGGCACCGCCGGTGACGGCTTCTATCTGAAACGTCGAGGGGCCGCCGGCAGCGGGGATTCCGCCGACTTCAATTCGCGCAGAGTAACTTCCGACGGGCAAACCTTGTGGAGGCGTGTAAGACAAGCCTTCGATGCCGCTGACATCCAGCACCACGCCGCCGGTCGCGGTGTTCGTAACGATCAAACGTTGATTGCTGCTGCCGCTGGGGCGCCAGGCAATCGTGGGTGCGGCGTTGGTTGAGGCACCGACCGGACTGGTGATTTCACCAGCCGTTGCGGCGGCCGCAGAAACGGTGAAGACCAGCGGAGTACTCCAGCCACTGAGCGCACCGGCCGCGCCGATGGGCCGTACAAATGCTCGGTAATCGGCGGCCGCCAGCGATGTGGACGGAGTGAAGGACGTTGACGTCAAATCCAATTGATAGATGACGCGGCTGATGCTGTCGGTTAGATTGTCGACCCACAGGAAGTAGCTGGTCGCGTCCTGCACGGCAGACCAGGCAATAGTCGGCAGACTGGCCGATCCGGTCTGAGCATCCAGTGCGATCGGGTCCGTGATGATTGCGGAACCAGTTACGGTTGAGATCGTGAACTCCTGAAGGTCGCTCCACGCCAGGGCGGCTGTTGCAGAATGGGGTCGGTAACGCCAGGAATAAGTTGCCGGGGTCAGAGCTGTCGTGGGCCGGAAACTCGTTTTCGTCAGCTGTGTCTGATGAATGAATTGTGATGTCGACGTGGTGACGTTGTTGACTTCAAGTTCGTAACGAACTGCGCCGGCTGTCGGTGTCCATGTGAAGCTCGGCAACGTGTCGAAGCTCGTTGCCTGCGGTGGTGTGATGGTGATTCTATGGTCTTCCACTTCACCGGCTGTCGCAGGTCCGGTCGGAGACGCAGCGGCCGCGTCTGTGCTCAGACGAAAGCGTGCGAAGCTATTCAGAGGTGCGATTGGATTTGCGCTGTTCACGGGAAAGTTCAGCGTGATAACGCCGTTCACTGTTCCGGTCGGTACTGCAGCGGACGCACGTTCTGAAGCATCGAACACGCCGTTCAGGTCGAAATCGATCCAGCCGTACAGTGTGCCGGCCGTGCCCGTATTATTGGTCGCGTTCACAGCAATGGAATGCGCGGCGCCAGCGATGACTGACAGACTGCCGGAACCGGTGAAGCTCTCGTCACTTGTGCCGGAAAGGTCATCGGCATTGGCCGTCGCACTTTGCAGACTGCCGTCGTCGCCGTCTGGTTGAGAACCGATAAACAGATTCGCAACGATGGTATGACTTGGCCCGTTGTCGGCCGCGCGAGTGTTGTAGTTGCCGGCCGCAGTGCCCGCAGTCGCATCAGGAGCGTCTCCATAATCGATCGGCCCGCTGGCGGCACTGACGTCCCACCCGAGGTCATCCAGAGCGGCCCAGTCGATGTTGGTCAGCAGTTTTCGCGTCCCAGTGGTGACTTGCGGATCCATGGCCGCTTCCTGAGTCGTGCTGGTGCCCGGAATCGTGCCATCGGTGCCGCTGGCGAAGTGGCCCGAATTCGGATTTCCGAGACTGTCAGTATGCATCGGGACAGTAGAACCGAATGCCGCGACCGTTTTGGTACCGGTGAACACATTGCTGCCGCTGCTGATCAAATTTCGAAACGAGTCGGACGTGCCAAAGCCAAGCACATGCGCCATTTCATGCAGCGCGACAGAGTAGAAGTCGTTCTGTCCGGCCGCTGGCGGGTCCTGACTGAAGTTCCAGTTTACGAGACTGTCGAAAGCGATTGTGCCGCCCCACGGAGCAAAGTCGGTGTCGTTTGTCCCGGTGGTGTTGACGCCGGTTTCGCCGCGAGTTTCCAGAACCTGGTTAAATCCCGGAGTGGCGACGGAATTGAATCCGGCAGGGCCACCCAGTCCCAGGCCAGTTGTCAGGTTGCGGGCACCGACATACACGATGACGGTGTCTGCCGGGACGGTTAGATTTGCGACACTGATACCAACCCCTGTGGACGGGTTGTTGAACAACGCACTCCAATTGTCGACGCCACCCGGTGTAATGGCGGCAAGGTCATCCGTGATGCGTGATTCGTAAACCTGGGCGACTGACTCCAGGACGTCACGTCTAGCCTGAGTATTAAAGAAGCCGCTGCTGTCGTAGGTGTAATCCAGACGAATGTCGAAAGTCAGCAACAAGCGATCTTCCAATGCTTCGCCCGCAGCGCGTGAGATCGCGGAATTTCGCCGCTGACGGCGTGAATTCGACTGCGACGACCTTATTCTGGCTGTTGTGGTCCGAAACAGTCCAGTGATCCAGTTCTGAAATCCATCCATTATTCGCCCTGCCACATAATGTGAAAGTCCAGGGAGTGCATAGCGGCCTCCCTTTTCGCTGTCGAGTATCTTCCCAGAAAACCCTGGCCGAATGCTACTTCACTCTAACCAGGAACGCTGCTCACGAGTCAGTTTTTGAACCCCGGTGCCGAAGGGCTGAGGCTACAGCTCATCCTAATAAGTGGTGAACGGTTATCGCTCGCGGGAGAATACTATCTTAGTCCGAAACTCGCTGTTCGCGGCCACGAGTCAGCTGGAACTGCTGTCGCCAACACTACCGCAGGACTGACGAAATTCCGGCAGGAACCCAACATCGTCTTCCGCCGAACGGCAATCTGGCAATAACCATTCGCACCAGATTCACTGATTCGCACAGTTTGCCAAGGCGGATCGAGTGGTTTCATCGGCCTTGCTGCCAATTTCTGTCCCCCGATAGGCACCACTCGTCGGGAATTTTGTTGCGAACCGTCAAAAATCGGCGATAAACTCTACAGGTACTCGTACGCCCACTCATTTCCAGATCATTTATCGATCTTGTATAAATCGGGCTGTGCGTTGTTCGACCACTATCCAGGAGCTGAATTTCATGCGTCGCCAAATCCAAACCTTCACAATGTTGACGATTGCTGTCACAGGCCTCTTTCTGCAGGCGACGAACGTTCACGCCGAAGGCAGAACTCGGAAAGTTTTTTCTCGCCCAATTCCTAACCCAAAGTTCGATCCGTCGGCAGAGAAGGTGGAATATTTTGAGGCGACGAAGGAAGGGCGATTGACGACAAAAGTCATCGCCATGGGCGCAGAACATGGCAAGCTGCTGATCACGAATACAACAGACGCTCCTCTTTCATTACAGGTTCCGCAAGCGTTCGTGCTTGTGAAAGTTCTGAAACAATTCGGTCAGCAAGGCGGCGGTGGCGGTGGTGGCGGTGGTTTTGGTCAACAGGGCGGCGGGGGCCAGCAGGGTGGCGGTCAGCAAAACGCCGGTGGCGGAGGCCAGCAGGGTGGCGGTGGTCAGCAGGGTGGCGGTGGCCAGCAGGGCGGCGGTCAGGGCTTCTTCTCGATCCCACCGGAAAAAACGGTATCCGTGCCATACGTTTCTGCCTGCTTGAATCACGGCCTGGCAGAGCCAACACCGTCGGCTAACTACAAGGTTGTTAAAGTCGAAGAATACACTCAGGACCCGATTCTGGCTGAACTGATCGCCATGGTTGGGACCGGGCGACTGGCTCCGCAAGCTGCTCAGGCTGCGATCTGGAACAGAACTGACAACATGAGCTGGCAACAGTTGGCTCAAAAATTCTCCTGCGACGCACTCCGAAACAAAGTTCCTTACTTTCATCGCAATGACATTCATGGCGCCCAGATACTGTCGGCCACCGCGATTGGTCGCGTGCGTGAACGTGAAGAACAAGGTGCTGTCGTGAAAACAACGCCAGCAACTCCGGAAGTTCCCAGCCGAGTCCGATAGAGTTTCGAATAGGCAGCCCTGAGGGTTGTCCGACGAGAAAAACCAAGTATACCTCGAAGGGTGAGCGGCCGATTGCCGTTCGCCCTTTTTCTTTCGTCAGCCTCGATTATCTCGACAAACGCACATGAAACCCCTTCGTCAACAAGTTGCTGGCAAGTGGTTCATCCTGTCTTTGGCCGTGGGAATCATGGCCGGTTGCGGAGCCATCGTCTTCGACTACGCCGGGCAACTGGTGTCCCGATATGTGCTGGGCGAGTTCACAGGCTTTGTGGCTGGCGGCGCTAAGGGCGAGCGCCATTTGTTTCATGATGCCACGACGGAACTGTCGTTCACCATGCTGTTGGTTGTTTTGGTCGGCGGAGGGCTGATCTCGGGGTGGCTGGTCTATACGTTTGCTCCGGAAGCCGAAGGACATGGAACGGACGGTGCGATCGACGCGTTTCATCAGAAACGCGGCCATATCTCGATCAAGGTTGCCTTCATCAAAACGCTGGCTTCAGCGATTACTCTGGGAACGGGCGGTTCGGGCGGGCGTGAAGGTCCCATCGCACAAATTGGTGCGGCGCTGGGATCTTATCTTGGACAAAAGCTGGGACTGTCAGCTCGCGATCGCCGCATCCTGTTGGCTGCTGGCATGGGAGCGGGCGTCGGCGCGATCTTCCGAGCACCACTGGCCGGCGCGATCTTTGCGGGTGAGATCATGTATCGCGATGCCGACCTGGAATCCGATGTGATCGTGCCAGCGGCAATTTCTTCGATCGTGGCCTATTCGGTTTACGGACTGTTTCTGCCAGCTTCATTTACGTTCGGGCATGTGTTTGCAGGGCTGGAAGGGCATTCGATGCACTCACTGGCAGAACTTTTGCCGTACGGAGTACTTTCACTGATTCTGGCGATGGTCGGCATTCTGTACATCAAATGCTTCTACGGGGTTCATGATCTGTTCCGCAAACTTCCCGGACCGAGACACATTCGTCCGGCCATTGGTGCATTGCTGACCGGGCTGGTGGCGATTGGTCTGTATTATGCGGGTGGGGAGAATCCGGCGTTGTTGTCGGTCCTTGCGACGGGTTACGGAACTTTGCAGCAAGCGCTTGAGTCGCCTAAAGACGTAGCGTTGTCAGCGATTCTGCTGGTTGCTTTCTTCAAAATCCTGACAACCTCATTGACGATTAGCTCGGGCGGATCGGGCGGAGTATTCGGACCATCGATGGTCATTGGGGGCTGCCTGGGAGTCGCGACGGGAAAGGTTGTGCAGGGCTTAGGCTGGACGGAAATTTCGCCCGGAGCATTCGGTGTGGTTGGCATGGCAGGATTTTTTGCCGGGATCGCTCGTGCACCGATTTCAACGATCATCATGGTGTCTGAAATGACAGGGAGCTATCAGTTGCTGTTGCCTACAATGTGGGTGTCAACGTTGTGCTTTTTGTTGTGCAGCGGAACGACACTGTACACAAAACAGGTGAAGACTCGTCTTGAGTCTCCCGCCCATCGCGGCGACTTCCTGGTTGACGTGCTGGAAGGCCTGACAGTGGAGGACGTTTATCGCCGGGATCGCAAAATTGAAAGCGTTCCTGAAGCAATGCCGCTGGCGGAAATCGTCAAACTCTTAAGTCGTACGCATCAGCACTATTTCCCTGTCGTGGACAGCAACGGCGGTATGGTCGGCATTTTTTCCTCAGACGATGTCCGATCGTACATTTACGACGAAACCATCTGGCAACTGGCCGACGCGGCGGACGTCATGAAATCGCCGTTTTTAAGCGTCACTCCGCTGGACGACCTGAACAAGGCGATTCGTCAATTCACAGCGTTGAACATCGACGAACTCCCGGTCCTGGATCCGCAGGATTCCCGCAAACTGCTGGGCATGCTTCGCCGCAAAGAAACCATCGGCGCCTACAACCGCTGCCTGGCCAGCCTGCAAAAAGACGTTCGAGACCACTCGTAGGCCAGGACGCTGTGAAGGATTTTTAGAAGCAAAAACGTTGCTTCTCAAAATCCTTCACAGCGTTGCCCGCCGGGCGGTGCTTTGGGCCGCCGAAATACCCAGGCCGGGAAAGGCGGTATTCGTTCGCAGACGTTGGTCAGTTGTTGTGTGGAATGTCGAGACGCATTCTCGCCTCTGCCAACTGCTGATTGTCGTTGATGTTTCGCAGGAATAAAAACTCCGGGGCGATCGCTGCCAGTTCGCCGCTGTCAATCAATATCGCATGCGGATGTTGCAGAAGTGCCTGGGCTTTTCGTTCGCCCGCTTCAAATTGGGCTTCCATGGATTGCAGTAACGAGCTCCGGTAGACGGCCACAAACGGATTCTGTTTTCCTTCGTGCGTCACAGCCACCAGGGGACACGCCGCGGACTCCGCCAATCGTTGTTGTAAATGCCGAATCACGCTGGCGTTGACAAAGGGAGCATCACAGGTGCTCGCCCAAATCATCAGCTCTGGCCATCTCATCGGCAGCTGATCTCGCAGACACCTTAAACCGGTCAGTAATCCTGCCAGTGGACCTGCGTTGGGGAACAGGTCTCGAGCCACCATCACGCCGTTCGGCAGTTCGGGCAATTGCTGATTTCCTGCTGCGACAACGACAACGGGGGCGGCTGTTGTCAGTGTCAGTCGACACACTCGCTGCAGCAACGTTTCGTGCCCGAAGACTACGGTTGCCTTGTCGACTCCCATGCGAGTCGATTGACCGCCACACAGAACGATCGCGGCGAGGTCTGTGCATTTTGGGGCGTTCGACATCAGTAAACTCACACAAACGGTTTCGGTCAGTTGGTTCGTGCTGTTATACTCGGCCTGCACATGATCTGCTGTTCTTATTCTGTCCCTGGTTCCACAAAAAATGTCTGACGAAACAAATCCCACTCAGGAGCCATGGCATAAGGATGGCCTGAACTTCACCTGTACGCAATGTGGCAACTGCTGCACGGGGGCACCTGGTGTTGTTTGGGTCGGTGAGGAAGAGTTGCAGGGAATTGCCGAATATCTGGATAAACCCATTGGGGAAATTCGTTTGTTTCACACGCGGCTGGTGCAAGGTCGTCTGTCGCTGACCGAGTTTCAGAACGGTGATTGTACGTTCTTTGACCCGGAGAAACGGCACTGCAAAGTGTATCCGGTGCGGCCGATTCAGTGTCAAACATGGCCTTTCTGGACCTCGAACGTCTCGACGGAAGAGAAATGGAACGAAGTCTGCGAAACCTGTCCAGGAGCCGGGCAGGGGGCGTTTTTCAGTCTGGAAGAGATTGAAGCACGTGCCAGCCGAATGAGTGTTTGACTGTTTTTTGGGGCTCACGAATGAAGTCGAAGCGCTGCTGGGCCTCATGACCGCGTAATCAATGCGGAAGCTGTGCCGCCTGTGAGCAAATTTCCTTGATTTTGACCATGGATCAAGGACGATGGGGCCAAATCCAGCTCCTTTCAAAACCGATAGAGACCCTTGAAACGCCTGTTTTTCACGCGGCCTCGATTTCCGTTGGTTCACGCCCCATGCTTCAAATACACATGACACACCATCAACGCAAGAACTTCGCCTGCACATTGCGGTCGCTGATGTTTCGGATCGTATTGTTTGGCAGTGTGGTCTCGTTCAGCGAGCTTACGTTTGCTCAGGGACTCATCTCGGCGCCACTGAACTGGGGGTTTGAGCAGACTTCGTCCATTACTGCCACGGTTGACGAAATGCTGGGGCCGTTTAAATCGCGCGAGGATATCAACGAAGCCATACTTGGCCCTGGCTATCCTGCGTTGTGGATGGCTGAAGTCCAGTTTAAGTCTGTTCGCCATCGGTTGATGGAGGTCGTCGATCCGCAGTCCGGTGAAAGCAGGTTGGAACTGGTGTGGTACTTGGTCTATCGCGTCATTCAGCGCGACTACACTGAGCTGGCGGGTGACAGTCGCATTGACCTGCTGAAGAAACTGCAGGATCCGGATACACAACCGCAGAATGCCATCGATGGTGTCGAAGGGTATCCGCTGCAGCTGCCTCGGTTTGTGCTGCGGACAGATGATTCAGAACAGAGTGTTGAATACGTGGACGAAGTGAACGCGGAAGTGCAGCGCGCCGTCTTTCTGCGTGAGCTTGAGGGACGAACGGAAGGGTTGCGTCTGCTGAGCAGCGTGGAAGCGATCACTGAAGTTGTTGATCCCGTGTCGGTCAATGACCCGGATCCGCTTTCCAAAGCGGTCTATGGCGTGGCAATTTGGCGTGGAGTTGATCCGGAAACGGACTACTTTACGATCACGATGACGGGGTTTTCGAATGCTTATCGCTATTCTAAGAACGCCGCTGGCGAAGGTGTTTTTGAACAGAAAGTGATCGAACAGCGTTTCGCGCGTCCGGGTGATCCGTTTAAGCAGACAGAATCTGAGTTTCGTCTGATCGAAAGCGCGCGGCTTGATCGAAACGGCACTCTGCAGGTCACGATGGGCCGCACCGTTGTTAAGTTTCCAGAAGATGAACCGAGTCCAAGGTTTGTTGGTGAGTTGCGGGCGGAGTTGCAGGACGAGCTGGCGGCAGGTCGGCGTCCCCAGAAAACCTGGCCGATCTGGAAATATCAGGCTCGACCAGGCCGAGTCACCGTCAACAACTTTGAGGCGATTCTGCGAAATGCCAAGGCGAATGCGCCTAAGAATGCCGATGCAGAAAACTAGCCACCCCGGACGGCAAATCCGGCCCTCTAAGTACAGGCAGCGATTCCTCAATTCGACAGAGATCCCTCAGTCGGGGTATTCAGGTTGAAAAGGCTGGAAAAAGCCTTGAATTTCTGAAGAATTTCGTCACACTCTCCGCTCAGCTTTGCAGCCAGGGAGCAATCCCGACAATCAAATAACAGTCAAAAGGTAGAGAAATGGCTCATAAGAAGGGACAGGGCTCCAGTCGCAACGGACGCGATTCGAATGCTCAACGTCTTGGTATGAAGAAATTCGGCGGACAAACTGTCATTGCTGGAAACATCCTTGTTCGTCAGCGTGGCACCAAGTGGCACCCAGGACGCAACGTAGGCACAGGTCGTGACTGGACACTGTATGCTCTGTGTGATGGCGAAGTCAGCTTCGACCAAAAGGGGCGACGTATCAATATCATTCCAGCACCAGTGGCGGTTGCCGAAGCCAGCTAGCTTCGCCTGGAAAGTCGGACGACTTTCGCGAGATGATGATAACAAAACACACAAAGGCGGGGTTCGCAGGAACCTCGCCTTTGTTCGTGATGTGACCTGACTGTAGACGAGTTTCTCCGAAACTCGTTCGCCTTGAATGCGTCGTCTGCTGCCGAAACTGTCGCTGAGCGGAAAAACAGCCTGTTCCCGATACTGCCAGGTTTCTGAGAAACCTGGCTACAACTGAACCTGTTTTGCAGCGGGTGGCAGAATCTCCACACGTTGCCCGTCGAAGCCTGGTTCGACGCCACGCGGCAACTCGGCCGACAGGCGATCGTAGTCCAGATCGTGTGACATGTGCGTCAATATCGTCCGACGCGGTTTTAGCCGTTCGGACCACTTGCAAGCTTGCTCAACACTGAGATGTGTCGGATGCGGTTCGTATCGTAATGCATCAATGATCAGTGTATCCAGCCCCTGCAACAACTCACGACTTTCAGCCGGAATCGTGCTGACGTCGGTACAAAACGCGACATCGCCAATGCGGTATCCCAGGATCGGTAGCTGACCGTGGTGTAACCGTATCGGCAACACATCGATACCCAGCAGTGGAAACGCCACACCCGGTTTCATTGGTTGAAACGACAGTCGTGGCACGGCGAAACGATGACTCTGTTTCTCCGGATCAGTAAATGCGTAATGGAACGTGTGCCGGATCGCATCTTCCACAACCTGTTCGCAATACAGCGGAATATTGGTGTCCAGGGTTCGACGAAAGGCGTCTTCATCGAAGACGCCTCCACAAGATTCGGCGGTCTGCCGCCCAGCGTTCAGCAGCTCGTCTTCAAGGCGAAATCCGAAGATTCGCAGATCGTCGAGCCCCATGATGTGATCGGCGTGGGCGTGAGTAAACACAGCTGCACGAATCATCCTGGCGTTGCTGCGCAGCAGCTGCAGCCTGAGTTCCGGTCCGGTATCGATAATGAACTCACCCAGCGGTGCCCGCACCAGCACTCCGGAACGCAGTCGATGATTTCGGGGCTGCTTCGATGTGCAAATAGCGCACTTGCAGCCGACGACGGGCACGCCGACACTCGTTCCCGTGCCCATCAGGATCAGATGGAGCGAATCCGGATGGGTTGAGTGGTGTGCTGCGGCTGTCAACGTTCAAACTTTTGCTAAGAGAATAGAGAACAACGGCAGGTGGTCGTGCCTCAGACCAATTGACAACCCCAGGCAATCCGTGGGAAAACCTGACTCAACGGCAGGGTTAACGCAGGTAGTCCGCCACCCAACCGCGGGCTCCTTCCGGCGGCACCGCATCGGCAATGTCTTTTCCGTCTGCCAGCGTGAATGATACGGCCAGTGGGAACTTCCCTTTGGGGGCATTTGGCGTATACGGTCCCGAACCGAAGTACATCCCTTTAGCCACCATGTTCAGTGTTGAGACGTGGGAATCTTTGAACTCGATTTCTCCCAGGACATCCGCCGAATAACTGCGAGAACCATCCGCGAGTTTCATTTCGCAGTGTCCGGTAATTTTGCCACCAGTGATTTTGATTTTTGCAGACACGATGTCAGCTTCTTTCCAGGCCGGCGCTTCACCGCGCGTATTGTCGACAAGACAGTGTCGAGCGATCCTGACGGTGAGACGTTCAGGAAATTTCCCGGCTGCGAGTTGCTGCTGTTCTGCGGCTGTGATCCACAGATTGTCGCGTGACACAGCCGCCTGAAAGATCTGTATGAATTTATCGTCCGTCTGTTCGTAGCCATCCAGCACTTTGGCCTGCACTCTGATCACCAGCCCGCCTTCTGGCGGACGGATAACGTATTTACGATCTTCTGTTTCAACGGCCAGCGACTTTGTATTTGCCGGGCGAAACTTTGCCATGCTTTCTTTGAAGAACTGCATCACGCGGTCCGGGTTCCGGTTGTTGGTGTAGCCCAGCAGCGTTCCATCCGGAGCCGCCAGGTACAACCCCTGAGTTGTCCCGTCAAAATCGTTCCGTGGCCCCTGACCAGCGATCTTTCGATAGAAGTCGCCTTCGGAATCTTTTTGCCGCCGTTGATTCCACTGATCGATGGCGACAGGAACGGTCTTGGTCTTAATGAAGCTAACAATTTCCGGATCTGCAAAAGTCGACTCACGGTCGATCACTCCATTGTTTCAGGTGCAGCCCAGCGGATGCCCGTCCATCGCCCAGATAAACAACGGCTTCTTTTCTTCGGCCGCTTTTTGCTGCCCATCCAGTACCGATATCTTCCACGGTACGGTGCGCCATAATGCGGAATTGTCCGGCTGCAGTTCGGCGTGCAGTTTACGAAACTCGGCGTCAGAGAGTCCTGCTGCCGACAATGATGTCCACGAGGTAACAGTGAGGGCTGCAAGTAACAATACAATACGTTTCATGGACGTGTTTCCTGTGGTGAGTCTTACAAGCACGACGCGCCAGCGAGTGAAATCTGTTCTCTACTCTTCACTCGCTAGCGCTTCGTGCTAATATTTGATTGTCTAGTTCGCGTCCGGCAGGATCAGAATTCTTGGTTGTCTAATCAACAGCCGCGGTTCCGGGCGACGGAGGTCAGCGATGATGCCGAGCCAGCCTTTCGACAAGTCCGCGATCGTTGCTGTCGTAAGCAGTGTTCCGTTTAGACGAACGGCGACGACGGGACCGTCGACGGCAACTTCAACAAGGTTAGGAATATCTGTGAAAGCCTGTGCCAGGCTGGAAGTATCGACGACGTTTAACGGAATATCGTTTCGCAGATCGTTGATGCGTCCCAAGGCAGATGAATTCAACACGACGGTGTGCGCAGAAACACCATCCGCCACGGCTCCATTGGCTGCCAGCACAAGCTGAGCACAGTTTGATTCCGGCAGCAACTGAAACCGCACCACGTAGCGATCGAGCTGTTGAGCGGAATCGATGAATCCAACCATCCCCCCCTGTGTCTCTGATTCCAGTTTGATTTGGTTTTTCGTCATCGTCCACAGTTCCTGCCCATTGCCGGGAATAGCCTGTGTCGCTGACGCCTGAATGAACACGTTGGTTGACGACTTACCGAAGACAGGTTTGAACTGCCAGCGATTGATCAGGCGACTGAGTTCATCGACCTTGAGGTCGTCGATGGCACCATCGGAGGCTTTTGCAAGTTCCGCTGCCACATCAGCCGCGGAATTGACGTCCGCGTACAACATGGCTGACGCGCCGCTTACGCTACGACTCAGCAGCGACTTCACGGCGTTCAGGAATTCGGAAGTCATCGCATAGTCTGTGCTGTCGATGCTGTCACTGGCCAGACGCAGTCCCTGTTCGATGATCAGATCCTGCTGCCTCTGCGTCAGTCCCGTTTTGCGAAACGACTTGATGATCTCACGAGCCGCAGGTAACTCGCTGATACCGTAACGTTCAGCACGCAGCCTGGCAATTTCCAGAAGAACGTCCGTCGCACGGGCTTTAGTGGCCAGGTCCTCTTCGATCAACTGCAGCAAGGCGACATCTGTGACACCCGATTCGGCGGTGCTGCACTGCATCAAATAACGATGCGCCAACTTCGTCTTTTCAGCCATCGTTCTGGCCTGAGCAATCGAGATCCGATAGGTATCTCGCAACTTTGTCAGCGTGTCACTGACTTCTACGGCATCGGGCATCGTACCGGTGGACGCTGGTGGCGGAGTCTTCGCCATTGCCGTGACGTTGACTTCCAGTATCACGGTCCCTTCCAGCCGACGAGACATAGCGTTGGGACCGTCCAGCTTTCCAACCAGAGCGATCCTGACTGTACCGCTTAGGTCGTCCGGAACATCCCAACGAATTTTTCCCTGCGGGGAAATAGCAAAGCCGGGCGGAGCACCCACACCAGGTTCAATAATTCGATTGATGGGAATGTGGCCAGGGCGATTCAGTGCTGGTTTTGGCAGGTCGAAAGAGAACGGTTGGCCGGCCTTCGCGGACTGCGGCGCTATTTCCGGCAGTACGTGTTTCATTTGTGTCGGTATAAC
>CALFOL010000243.1 GCA_937919915.1 uncultured Planctomycetaceae bacterium | reverse complement strand
ATCAACTTTCCCTGCAGCACATGCGGCTCGCCTGAACTACGTTACTTCCCAAACGTCTGATACGCCCAGTTCTTGAATTCACCGTGAGCCTTACCGCCGTCGCCGGGATAACCTCCGTGCTGAACCATCCAGATGGTAACGATACCTTTCCCCAGATGAATTTCCATGTTGGTCGCGTGTGCTCCACCATGCCCGAACCAGTCATCGCCGACAGCGAAGCCCAGACTGTAACCGTTCTTGACGCCATCCGGTGTTTGCTTCTTTGTGAGTTCGGCGAACGCTGCTTCGCTGAGATAGCGTTTGCCGTTCAATTCACCGCCGTTCAGTAACATTTGGCAGAAGATCGCCGTGTCGATTGCCGTGGAAAACAATCCGCCCGCAGGCATTGGAAAACGGTCGTGGCGGTTGGTCAACGGGCTCCGCAATTGCCCCAGTCCGAATTCTTCCAGATTCGTTTTCTCTTTGTCGGGACGGTAAGACTTCGCCAGGCGAGAGACCTGTTCCTCATTCGGCCAGAACGTCGTGTCGTTCATTGCGAGCGGACGGAACAACCGTTCATCCATGAAGTCTTCGTATGTCTTGCCAGTGACAACTTCGATGATGCGAGCCGACGTGTTGATTCCGGCATTCGAATATTGATAGTGTGTACCAGGCTCAGTTTGTAGAGGCGTCATCGCATAGCTTTTAACGGCGGATGCCAGCGGCAATCCATCCAGAGTCGGTTCTTCGATCGCTGACTTGAACGGCAAACCGCTGACGTGACTCAGCACTTCGCGAATCGTGATCGGGTGCACAGGCTTCTTCAGCAGGACGTGGGCGTCGTCTTTTTCTGCGATCACCATTTGTCCCTGGAATTCCGGCAGATACTTTTCGACCGGGTCGTCCAGCGAGATCTTTCCTTCGTCAACCAGCATCATCACCGCTGTTGCGGTGATCCCCTTCGACTGTGACGCAATCCAGAACACAGCATCGGGCTGAATCGCCTTGTTGGCTGCAATATCGGAGAATCCCACGGCGTCGACGGAAAGGATCTTTTCTTTGTTCGCCACCAAAGCGACGGCTCCAGCGAGTTCGTGCTTATCAACAAACGGCTGGAGGACGTCTTTTGCGGATTTCGGAGCCTGAGCGAACGCGCTGGTGGAGATCGCCAGCACGACGCCAAGCGTCAAACAGTACTTAATAACCATCGACTTCTTTCTTCGTGCACTCCAACGATTAAATCCCAACAAGCTGTTCTGTCGTATTGCCGAATTGCGGCAATCGCACATCCATGCGATCCATAATGCTCATGCACAGCGACGACATTTTGCGTTCCTTTGCCTCTTCGTATTCCAAAGTTCGTCCTGTCTGCAACGTTCCGGACAGACTGCCCGACATCACCAGCGGAATCTTCGGAGCACTATGTGCCGTCCACTGTTCGTTCGCCAGCATGATGCACGAATTGTCCAGAACAGTGCCGTCGCCTTCCTGCATCGCATCCAGTTTGTTGACGAGATACGCGTACTGTTGAACCCAGAAGCGAGTGATCGACGCGAACTCTTTGTTCTGCCAGCCGTGTGAATAGTTGTGATGATCAACATTCAGGCCGAGGAACGGATACACCTGCCCCGACAGGTTGTTCGTCAGCAGCAGTGTTGCGATGCGAGTACGATCCGTTTGGAATGCCAGCGCGATGATGTCACACATCAGTCGCGAATGTTCGTCGATCTGATTTGGCAAACCATCGGCTGGTCGCTTTCCGGTAACCATGTCAATGCCTGGGTTCAGATCGAGACCTTTCTCCTGCATCGTCACCAGTCGCTGTTCGACTTCCCGAACGGACGTTGTGTATTCTTCAATTTTGGCCTTGTCGGAACTGGAAACTTTGCCGGACACATCCTTCAACTGATCCAGCACGTGGTCCAGAATGCTGATATGAGTTCGACTGCTTTTGCTTTCAAACAGGCTGTCGAACGCCAGCGATGGATACTGTTCTGTGGGCACCGGCGAAACAGGGGAGCTCCACGATACGTGAGACGCGTACATCATCGAATAGCTGGATTCATGAAACCCGCTCACCGGACGTTCGCAGCCCAGCACAAGACTCGGCAAAACCGTTTCGCCACCCAGTTGCTTCGCCAGAACCTGATCCATGCTGGTCGCAGCCTGAATCTTTCGACCACCCAGCGGCTGAATGCCCGTCAGAATTCCGGCCGCTCCTTTAGCATGTCCGCCACAGACATTATCAGGATGCCGTAGCCCGTGAACAAAGTTCACTTTGTGCTTGACCGGTTCCAGCGGTGCGAAGGCTGGGCCGAGTTCCATGTCCGGGCCGTTGCCCTTTGACCACCATTCCGGTGGATGAATGCCATCGCCGAAAAACAGAAACGCAAACCGTTTCGGTGGCGCGTTACCCGAGTCCATGCCAAGAACCCTGGCGGATTCCAGCCACGGCAGAGCCACGCTTGCACTCAGGCCCTGCAGGACGATTCGTCGTGAGATCGGTGATTTCATATCGGGTTCTCTTCGTAGCTTTTGTTGTGACTCGCTTCGTAGGACGGACTTCCAGTCGGTCACAATTCTCTAACCGACGGACTGGAAGTCCGTCGTGTAATATTATCGTCCTGTTACAAACTCCTGGCCGCGCTGCTTTCGAAACTGTGGACTTCGCAATACGGTTTCAAACAAGGTCGAAAACTTGTACTCGTTCTTCTGCAGGGCTTGTTCCATTTCCGTCAACAACGGTTGGTCCGACAATATCACGGATCGGCCCAGTGCATAACCTAAAAACTTGCGGCACAAAGTTTTCACGAAATCCTGTCGGCGATGTTGATCAATATACTCGATTAG
>CALFOL010000242.1 GCA_937919915.1 uncultured Planctomycetaceae bacterium | reverse complement strand
ATATCCAGATCACTGACGGTGAGCAGTTTCGGGTACAGATCGGTGAGGAAATCCGTTCTGGTGACCTTTACTATCTGGGCATCGATCCACGCAATAAAGATCACGAATGTTCTGCAGACGTCGGCTTGATGCGGCTTATCGATGGCTGGATCGAAACACTGATAGCGAGCGAGGGGAAACGCATTTTTTATCTGCCGTTTGATTTCTCGGATGAGTTCACTCGCTGGCTGGCTTGCGAAAAGAATGGCAACAGGATCACTGTTGTCTTCGGCTGGGCGGCAGTGGAAGGTTGGTCATTCTCGCCGTCCGATTTCAGTGAGCATTCTCGCGACCTGAAGGACTTTCGGCCAGATGAACCGACAAACCCGCAAACGTTTTACCTGCCTCGATTACTCAGTGATCTGCGTCGTTCACGGGCCAGCATCATCCGCGAGACTTAGGCGTCTGATAGCGACAGCTTGGCCCACGGAATCGAGATTGTCTGAGGCACCGCGTTTGTAGCTGCGTTCGCCAGAACCTGGACAGTGCAATCCGCTGTTAGACAACTGCCTCCGAAGGAACCTACACAATCACTTCGTGAATAGGATTGCCGAATTCCTTTTCCAGACGCTTTCGGCCTGGGATCGCCAGTTCGCGTGGGTTCAGGCCGAGCTGATGCAGCAGGGTGGCGTGGATGTCGGTTACGTAGTGCCGGTCTTCGACGGCGTGGAAGCCGATTTCGTCGGTTGCTCCGTGAGCAAGGCCACCTTTGATTCCGCCTCCGGCCATCCAGACAGTGAAGCCATACGGATGATGGTCTCGACCGTTGGAATGCTGCGAACCGGGTGTGCGGCCGAACTCACTGGCCCAGACAACCAGTGTTTCATCCAGCAACCCACGTTGCTTCAGGTCGGCAAGTAATGCTCCGATTGGCTGGTCGACTTGCCGACATAACTTTGTGTGGCTGGCCTTTAAACCTTTGTGAGCGTCCCATTGCCCTGCTCCGCCGTTGCTGCCGTGATAGACCTGAACAAACCGCACGCCTCGTTCGACTAGTCGGCGAGCCGCCAGCATCTGCTGTCCAAACGATCGCGTTTCGTCTTCGTCGATTCCGTATTGCGTGTGCGTTTGCTGTGTTTCGTCATCGAACCGCACGATCTCGGGCACGGCCATCTGCATTCGAAACGCCAGTTCGTAGGATCGAATTCGTGCACGAATTGCGTCGTCATCGGGATACTGTTCGGCCGTGATTCCATTCAGGCGTCGCAACAGATCAAACTCGCCAATCTGTTCTTCGCGGTAAACTCCTTTTGGCGGCTTCGCGTATGGCAACGGATTCGCGGGATCGATGTTTAGTGGCACGCCATCATATTGCGGACCAAGGTAATTGGCTCGATGTGCCTCCACTCCGCCACAGCAGTCGGCGACGGGTGTCCCCATGACGACGAACTCGGGCAGGTTCTCATTCAACGACCCCAGTCCGTAGTTGACCCATGATCCAATCGTCGGAAAGAAACCGTCGACACGATGCCGCCCGGTATGAAACTGCAACTGAGCACCGTGATTGCTGTCTTCCGTCCAGACAGATCGGACCAGACACAGATCGTCTGCCTGCCGCGCGACGTGCGGCCACCAGTCGCTGATTTCAAGGCCGCTTTCTCCCCATCGACGGTAGGACATCTGCAGCGGATACAGCTCGTTGCGAATGAAACCATTGTTCGGATCAATGGCGACAACGCGTTCGTTCTCAAGGTACGGCGATGACAAAACGGGCTTGAACGGAGTTTCTTCGATGGTCATGCCCGCGTACTTCGTCAACGCCGGCTTCGGATCAAAGGATTCCATGTGGCTGGTGCCACCAATCATGAACAGCCAGATGACGCTTTTTGCTTTGGGAGCCAGCTGCTGTATCTGTGACGGTATCGTTGCCGTAGCGTCCTGTTGCAGCATGCTCGCCGCGGCAATGCTGCCGAACCCGAGCCCAAGGTCACTCAGGAAACCGCGTCGCGTTGATTCGAATGGGCTCATCTGATCTCTCGCTATCGAATCGTGACGAAGTCGTTGTGGTTCATGAGCACGTGAATCAGATTTTCCTTTGCCCGCAGAATTGGGTCGCCGGAAGCCTCAACCGTGGACGCCGTTTTGCCGCCGAATTCCGTCAGCGACCCTGGTGACGCCAGAATCGCCGCCTGCCGATTCAGGAATCCCCTGCACGTTTCCGTTTCTGTGCTTGTCGCTGACCGGGCCAAAACCTGTTTGAATGCGAGTTGCACGAAACGCAATTCCGCATCTGCACCATCTTTGACTTCGGCCCACAGTGCCTGAGCCAGCTTTCGAGACTCAGACAAAGACAACGTGCTGTTGGCGAGTGCCAAAGCCTGCTGCGGAATGATGCTTTTGGATCGACGATAACATTCGTTTGGCCCGGCGGCATCGAACAGAACAAGCATCGTCATTTGTTTTTCGTAGGCATGTCGAAAATAGACGCTGCGTCGCGAAACGGTTTCTCCATTCGCATAGTCAATATCCGCTCCACCCTGTTTCAGGTCGAGGCTTCCGGCGACGTGCAGCACGCTGTCCCTGATCACTTCCGCATCCAGTCGCCGCACGTTGGCGCGCCAGTACAGTCGGTTGTCGGGGTCGATTTTCGTGTTCGCTGTCTGCAGCACGGAATCCGCAGAAGATCGAAGTTGCCAGGTACGAGACGTGAGCAGCAGTCGGTGAATGTGCTTCATACTCCATTGGTGTTCCACCAGTTCGACCGCCAGCCAGTCGAGCAAATCCGCATGTTTGGGCCGAGGCGATCGTAGACCAAAATCGAACGTGTTAGAGACCAACGGTTCACCGAAGTGTCGCAGCCAAATGTGGTTGACCGCCACTCGTGCCGTCAGTGGATTCTTCGAATTTACAATCCACCTGGCCAGTGCAAGTCGTCGCCCCGTGCTGGTGCGAGGATAGGCCTTGCCAACGGACGTGTAAGTTGCGTTTTCTTTCTTCGCATTGGCCTGGGCATCTGCGAGCTGTTTCTTCGCAGCTTCAACAGCCTTCTTCGCAGTGTCAATGGCGGCTTTCTTCTTTGCGGCGTCGGTTTCACGACTCGCTTCGGCAACAGCGAGCCTTCCTTTCGTGTCAGCCAGATCAAACCGAGCCTTCAGCAGCTCGGCATTCCGCTCGGCGTTCGCCGCAGCCCGGTTGAGGTTTTCAAGTACGTTAGACGCACTGCTGACGTACTTCGCTTTATCGGCGGCCCATCGGGCACGCAGCGAATTCAGGTTCGCCTGCGCTGAATCTAACTTCAGCTCAGCGACGGCGATTGAATCTGACTTGTCGGCGTCTTTCTTCCGGCTCTCGGCAAGTTGTTTCTTTACCGTCGCGACCTGTTGTTCCGCGCGATGGATGTCTTCGGCTTCGATGTGAGGCCACAGTGCCGGGAACACGGCAATCGGCGGTAACGTGACGGGCTTAACGTCCAGCGGTTCACTAAACACCGCAGGCAGCGCCGCAAAGACGGGCGATTCTTTGTCGAAATATTTTTCGTTACCACCAACGTAAAGGAAGGTTTTCGAATCAGGTTCCGCATCAAAGACACGCGGCACTCCATCATTCATGACATTAGGCTGACCGGGCACCCGTTCCGTTCGAACATTGTGCGGTTCGAAGACAGCTCGCATGGCATAGTATTCGGTTTGGGCGATCGGATCAAACTTGTGATCGTGGCACCGAGCACAATTGATGGTCATCCCTAAAAATGCCTTCGCCGTGTGTTCGACCGTTGCATCGAGCCAAATGTTACGATTGCTTGTGTGGTAGTTTCGAGCAAGAAAACCGGTGGCTCGCAGGACATTCAGATCGTCAGGAGCGATTTCGTCACCAGCAAGCATTTCGGTGACCATCTGGTCATAGCCTTTGTCGTCGTTGATTGATTCAATGATCCAATCTCGCCATCGCCAGATGTGTCGCTGGCTTCCCCGAAGTTGATTCTTGTAGCCATTCCAATCGCTGTAACGCCAGACGTCCATCCAGTGGCGCCCCCACCGTTCTCCATAAAGCGGACTGTCAAGTAATTCGTCGACAAGGTTCGCGTATGCGCTGCTCGAATCGTCATTCACGAATCTGTCGATCTGATCACGACTCGGAGGCAGTCCGATCAGGTCAAAGTACAACCGCCGCACAAGTGTGTGCCTATCTGCAACCGCAACAGGGGAAACGCCCGCACCCTCATGTTGCTCGGCGATAAACGTGTCAACCGGGTTAGCTTGCCAGTCGGCATTGTCCGCCAACGGGAGAGCTGCACGAACAGGCGACTGATACGCCCAATGCTCCGCGGGATCAGTGGGAATGACTTCATCCGCGGACGCGATGGCTCCATTGTCGATCCATTCTCGCAACAGTTGCAGTTGCTCCGGATTCAGCCGCTCGCCGTCACCTTCCGGGGGCATGCGTTCATCCGGGTCTTCCGCCACGACACGATGGAACAACGGGCTTTTCGCGGCGTCGCCGGGTTTGATTGCCTCGCCACCGTCACCGCCCTGACGAATAAGCTTTGCCGCATCCAGCCGCAGACCGGCCTCCTGCTTTAAAGCTCCGTGACAGGCTGCACACTTTTCTCGCAGCAGCGGCTTGATGTCGCGTGCGTAATCAACGTCGGCTCCATACGCGGAAGACGTGGCAATCAGGACGCCGAAGAAAGCACGATAGACACGCATGATGCTCGGATGGTCTTTGGATAGCGGGAGAGGTGGGGCCAGCCAGTATAACCGAATGGCAAACCAGATGCGTTGCTTTCATCGAATTGTTCTGCCGCGCTTGCGGCACCTCACGATTCCGCGTTTGGTCAAAACAGCTCAAGCGACCATCAAGCGGCCCATCGCAAATCGGCCTTCGAGCAATTGTCGGTACCAGCGTTTGGGCCAACAGGACGCGTATTGAGCGATAAACGGAGCGCCCTCACCCATGCCGTAGTGAGTCCCTGTCTCCATCCACATCGTGGGTGCTTTGAGCGTGTTCAACTGGCCTTCGCCGCCGGCCGCCGTGATCGCCTTACGGAAGTTCTCTTCGGCAACCTGATCCTTTTCCTGGGCGATGCTCGTCGCTGGAACAGCAGCCAGCGTGATCAGCAGGATGTACTTTTTCATTGCGTTACCGTCTTTTGAAATCGCGTCTTTCGGAAAGAACCGTCCGTGATCGTTGCGTCAGTAAGATCGGCACCGGTCAACTTCAAGTCATCGATACACACGCCAACCCATGTTGAATCGCTGCATTGGGCGTTTGATATATTGATACCCCCAAAACTAACTCTATTCAAGATACTGTTTGTCAAGTCGATATTCTTGAGGACGGGTTGCTGCCTGTCCCAGCCTGCCTCGTCAAACCACTGCCTTTGCCGCTTCGGGTCGCGGAGAGCGTGCTCGGTAAGCCTCACCATGTCTTTGGCGGATGACATATCCCCGGCTTTGGCGGCCTTGAGTGTGTCGTCGTCTGGCGCAGGTACACCGAATGCACGACACCATGCAGCAACCACAGTTTTTCGCATTGCCACGCGTTTGGCAGCGTTCTTCCGAGTGCGATAGGTGGTGGTGTTCAATTGAATTTTGGCGCAAGGAATGATCCGCCCGAATTCTCGGAGAGCATCCCCTGGTGTATGACTCCGGATATTCGTCATGCTGAGTGCGATCGCATTCTCAACCAAGCTGCGACCATCACGTGGGCCAACGAACGTTGGATCGTTGTAGCAGATCCCGGTAGTCAAGTCGGTCCCGAACCTTGGCGAGTCTCCTTCGGGGTACGCAGCGGCGTACATTCTGTCATCAACACGGATCAAAAGACGTTTGTCCCATCCCGAGGCGTCATCGATGACCACGGAGGTTGAGAAAGATGCACATTTGCGGACAAGCTGTTCGAGATACGCAGCTCTTCCGCCTCGATGGGAGCGATCAGCCGCCAACTCTGCTCGCTGTGAACGTCGGGCTGGCCGGAATTGGCGGGCTCATAGACAAGTCTGGCTTCGGCCGACGCCGTCCTGCTCGTGAAATTTCAAATCCGTGAGTTCGAGGACGAGTTCCTCCAGAGGCCCGGCTGTTGGCTGGGACGTCGGCTGCCTTTCGCTTACCCATCGCAATCAGGACTGCATTCATCGCCGCTTCAACGCCGCCCGCGTCGTTGCTGACGGGAATGTAAAGCGGTTCGTCGCCGAAGAACTCTTCAAGTATCCCGAGCTTTGTGCCATTCAGCGAAAGCGGGATCACGGGAAATTCGTCTTTGTCGCGTTTCTTCTGTAACTTCAACGCTAACTTCAATTCCTTGCCGACCCATTTGGACTGCAACGCATCCGTGCTGATGACGACAGCAAAGCCCGATGCTTCCTCAATGGCCTTCTGAATCTCCGGCCACAGCAAATCGCCGCCCCGTAACTCACGCGAATCGATCCAGCCAGCCTGTCCATGATCGGCAAGCGCGGCGCGGAGATCGCATACAAAGCCATCGTCCGGCGAACTGTGAGAGATAGAGAGTTTGCTCATTCCGACGTCTGCATGAGGGCTTTCATGGATGAATTCAGAAGCGGTACCGTGGGGATTCTGGACATCTTCTTATCGCGAAGTGCGGGCTGTAAAATACACCTCGCCAGATCACCACGCTACGGAGTAGTGCAGGCGTGCTCCTTACGGATGTTTGATCAATTGACTAAGTAATTACGCAAGCCGATGAAAGCGAGTTGATTGAACGCCGATTTTTTGACGCGCTGCGCTGTGCAGGGACATCGCGAATTTCGAGAAAATTCTGCATCACTGTCAGTCTCCAGGCTCCGGAGTGTTTAATACCACAGGAGATCACTCGAACATGACCAACATGCCGGAAACTCGCGACAGCCTGATTGCTCAGGTTCGGGATCCGGCCAACCATG
>CALFOL010000241.1 GCA_937919915.1 uncultured Planctomycetaceae bacterium | reverse complement strand
GCCACAGTTCATCGTGGTCCCATGATGCCTATTGTGGTGGAATCAGTCGAATGGACCGCAAATCGATCAATGCCTGAGCGGGTTTTTCGGGCGATGTGACGATCAATACACTCTGGCCGCGATGCAGGTCCATCTTGCCGACGGTCCACAGGCGAAAGTCATCCCATGTGCCGGTGCCAGGGACTCGTCCGCTGAGTAGTCTGCCGCTGGTGGATAGTTTTAATATGTGACCAGCGGTGCTGTTGTCGCATGCGTAATCGATTTCTACTGTCCAGTGACCGGATTTCGGAACGTCGATTTTCCAGACAGCACGGTCGTCAGTCGAACTCCACCAGCCAAGGTTGTTGTGCTTGTCTTCGAAGACCAGGCTGGGCCCGTAGATTTCTGCGGTCGCGGCGTACAGTGTCAGACTGCCATCGGCAGCCGGCACCACAGTCGATGGTGTATTGCCTTGGAATTGTTTCCACGGGCTGCCTGAAGACTGGACGAACGAAATCACGTCCGCGAGATCCTGCGGCAACAGGTCTTTCTCGAATCCTTCAGGCATTAGTGAACGGTTCGAGCAGATCAGCTCTTCCAGTTCCGTGCGGGCGACCGTCGCTTCCTTCCCGTCGCTGCCCAGAAGCGTGATGCTGTTGCCGGTTTCGCTCAGCAGCATCCCGCTGCGAGTGACTCCGTCAGCTGTTAAGGCGGTGTATTGCAGGAATTTCGTTTCGACAGCTTTGTTAGGATCCAGAATCGCAGTCAGCATCGCCGGCGTCGAACGATCCTTGATGGCAGCCAGATCAGCTCCGATGGCTTTGCCGATGTTTTGCAATCGATGGCAGGTCGAACAACGCTTCTCGAAAATTCCCTTTCCGGATTCCGGTTGCCCCGTCAACGGCCCCAATTGCTCGAGATACGAATCGACCAATTGCTGTCGGCTGGACGTCGACTCGGCGTTGAGCAGCGTTTTTGACCGTACAGCGATTTTTGATTCGTGGTGGTTGAGTAGTTGTTCGCGTTGTGATGCGTTGAAATCGCGAACGGACAGCGTGCCTTCCTGCAGGGCGTCCAGCATGAGATTTGTGGTGTAGGTTCGGTGTAAGAATGCCGTCACTGCGGCTTCGCGAACCCTGGGCTGACAGTTCGGCCAGCGTTCCAGAAACAGTTCAACCATGTCTTCGTTGTCGAATTGGGGTCGCGCTAACAGTTCAACGTTGGCCATCTGAACATCAACGGGCGCTGACGACACCAGAGCATCAGCGGGGTGATAATAGTCGCCCCAGCGATACGCCTGAATGGCGCACAGCAGGCGTATCGCAGCAGCTCTCAACTGCGAGGCTTTGGCCTGGTCGCCAGGGATATTGCCAACGTGCAGCTCGATGCTGTCGAGGCCTTTAGCGACTTCATCCGCGAATGTCTCATCCTGCGACGCACGACGTTCCAGATCATTGAGAAGTGAAGCTAGTTGCTGAAACGCGGCGACATCTGACTGTTGCTTTACGGCCATCAACAACTTGCTGAAAAGCTTCTTCGGCAATCGCTGCGGACTAATCGCAGCCGACTGCCGGACCAGATCTGTCAGCAGTTGACGATCCGCGTCAGCAGTCGGGATCTCTGAGACCTGCGCAACGATGCCAGAGAGATTTTGCTCGTTCAGTGAAGTCATGGCAGCAGCGATAACCGCTGGTGAATCTGCAGTCGTCAGCAGCAGCCTGGCCAGAGCCTTTGCCGCGCTCGGCTGCCTTGATGCTCCGAGCGTCAAGGCTAGCTGCTGTCGTACAGCCAGTGACTGATCGTCCACCGCGGCTAGTAGCTCAGCGGGGATTTCGAGATCACTCGCTGCCAACAGAGGTTCCAAAGCCAGAATCGCGGCGCGGCGGACTTCCAGATGCTCATCGCTTAACGCGGCCGTGAACGTGGCAACGTGCATTCCTGTTTGTTCAGCGGAGTTCACCAGGGTGTGAATCGCCTGCACGCGAACGGCCGGTGAAGCATGGGATCGCACCAATTGGGTTGCCTGCAAATGCGGCAAGTCTCTACCGAGATGCGATAGTAGTCGTTGCGCAGTATCCCGCCACCAGCCGTTTGGGCTGGCGAGTCGCTGCTGCAGTTCAGCAGTTGAGTCGGTGTGCGGTGGCTGTTGGAACCATTGCCGCAGTTCCGGCTGCGGATCGATCATTGTGGTTGTCTTGCCGGCATCGTCTGTGGCGTTGGCGGCCTGGCAACATTCCGCCGCTGGCACCACGCGGTAAATTCGACCCATGCTGGAACCGGACTGAAGGTCCATCTTGCGCTGGTACTCGGGCGGGATCCATTCCGGATGCTCTATTACCTGGCGGTACATGTCGGCGATATAGATGGCACCGTCCGGTCCGGTGCGGACCATCACGGGACGCGTCCAGTTGTCGCTGCTGGCGAAGAATTCGGCGTCCTGTTCATCTGCGGCTCTTTTCCCTTTGAAGCTGACTCCATCGCGTTCCAGAACCAGTCGAGAAACCAGATTGTGTACGGGCTCACAGGTGAACGCATTTCCGTAGAATTGCTGGCCGAGATAGTTGTCGCGATAGATTGAAGTGCTGCAGGCAGACGTGAAGCGATTCGCTTTGTCGAAGTCGTTGAAGCGGCTCAATGTTTTGCTGGTCGGAAACACAGGAGCGGCTCCCGGTGTTTCCGCAACTTCTGATTTAGTCGCCGCGCCGATAGCGTGCGGATTGCGTCGCAGATAGCGATCTTCGAGTACGTAGTGCCAGATTGGATTAGAGTTGTTGTTACCAAACCAATTCCCAAAGTCGTCTCGTTCGCGACCGAATTGTGTTCTCCCGCTGAGCGTTTCAATCAGGCCACTGTCAGGTTGAATCCGCAGGTCTCGCCCGCCGATGTTGACGGCAGTTTCCGAAAACGGTTTTTGAGACTCGATGAGGCGGTCGACAGCACGAATTTCTCCACCGCTGTCACCGTTACCAACATGCAGCCAACCGTCGAGACTCCATCGCAACCCGTTGACTCGATGTTGCTGATTCCCTTCCACGAAACCGGTATACAGCACTTTGCGGATGTCAGCCTTGAAGTCTCCATCCGTGTCTTCGGCGTAGATGATATCGGGAGCCGCAGTGATAATGACGCCGTTTCGCCAGCGGTGAATTCCGGTTGGGAAGTGCAGCCCACTCAGAAACGTGGTGGCCTTGTCATACTTACCGTCGTTATCAGTGTCGGCCAGCACTCGAACGCGACCGCCGTCCTCTTCCCGCTCATCGGCCTGCCCGTCGACGCCCGGATAGTCGCCCATTTCCACGACCCACAATCGTCCCTGAACGTCCCAGTCGAACGCGACGGGATCAGTAATCAATGGTTCCGCCGCAACCAGTTCCACTCGAACGTCCTTGTTGGTGGTGATGCTGGCCAGCGATTCTTCGGGAGACTTTGGTCCGGGGAAAGCGGCCTGAAGATCCGTTGAATAGAACGTATGCGGCAACAGACGCTGGACCGTGTCACAAATCATATCTTCGGTTTGTGGAGCCAGCGGACCAGGGCGATTGTAGTAGGTCATGGATCGATCCGCTTCGTATCCACCTTCTCGTAGAATTCGTTTGGAAGAAATATAGGACGGAACGTCGTTACTGTAAGCGTTCAGCCACAGACGCTGGTCGTCGAACATTTCATTCAGCCGCAGTGCGTAGTCCACGACGACTTCGCCACCGAGAAACACCATGGCCAGGTCCTGGCCGAAGCACCACGTCTGAATCGGATAGTTCGGAACTGTTGTCGGAACCGGTTTCCCTTCGTCCAGCAACTGCAGAATCTGTGTTGCCCACACGCCTTCGTGGCCAGCCCGTTTTGCTCGAGTTTCCCAGACATCTCGTGCTGGCAGAGGTGCCAGCGGGAGGTCGATGTTCGCAATGTTGCATGCGATCTTTGGATCGATTGGCGACAGCAGAGCAGAACTGTCTACTTCGGTGCCTGCCAATAGCCGGTTGACTTCATCCGCGAACGTCTGCCCATGTTGCATGGCGAGTCCGTGAGTTCCGCGCGGAGAGGGATTCGCGTCTGCTCCGCAACCGATCGCGACTAATGCAATCGCGCCGGCATGTTTTTCTTCGAGCCTATCCGCCGCATGCCCTGGCCAGTCGCCGCTAATGGAGTTGAACTGGCCCGTTTCCGTGGTGGCATGGCAGGCGTAGTTCGTCAGAACGGCGATCAATTCGCCGTTGGCGTCATGCGCTGCCAGAACCGACAACTGTCGGTCGACGGGAGCGTCGGGAACTTCGCCGAATCCTGTCCATTGCCCGGCCTCCAACACGCGGCGATTGACAGCAAAATCCGCTCGACCCCGACCGAGCGACAGCCGCGCTGGACGCTGGTTGCTGATGGCGGTGTCGATCAGTGCTGTCAGCTTTGTAATAAGTTCGGCTTCGTATTGTTGAAGATGTGCAGCGTGTTCCTCCGTGACGTTCAGCAGAATGTTGGGCGCGAAGTCTCGCAGCCACGGACCGGAGTGAGTGTGAGTCGACGAAATGGCGAGGGCCGAACGCGGGATGCTGTGCTTCGCGGCGACTCGGTGATACACCGCATCTGTAACGCTGGCGGGAACTCCACAGTTGTCGACAGTCACCAGCACGACGTGGTTCGCATCCTGCGAATCGGCGGCCGACTGTTGAATCGAAAGCGCCCTCGCATGAATCCTGCTGGCGACGGATTCGAATTCCTCGGCGCGATTGCCGTAGCCCGTGAGACGCACGGGGAACTCCGGCGTAATGTCGATGCGTGCTGCCCCAACGGGAACAAGTGGTTGCGGGGGCGCGGGCTTTTGTGAGGCCAACAACTTTCCTTCGGTGTCCACCCAGCGCGCGGCCGCCTGATGATGCGGTCGTTCGCTGGCCAGCTGCAGAACATTGATCGGTTGCTTTCCGAGCACTTCGTCGAGAGGAACTCGCAAGGTGAGATCCGGGCGATCCGCGGTGAATTCGTTCTGCCAGCAAAGATGGTTCCCGTGAACGAAGACACCAGAAGGCCGTGGCGGCAAAAACGCCCCGGACTCCGGCCCCGCATGAGATTCCCACGGTAGCGCAAACCGCAGCTCTTTAAGTGGCGGCATATTCGCAGGGGGTGTCTTGAATGTCTGCCCTGTCGGCTTCCATCCGCGTTCCAGTGAATCGAACAGATAGACATCGTAGCGGTTGTCGCGGATGCAGATACAGTCCAGCGCACCGTCCGCATTGACATCTGAGAAGTTAAGTCCATACCGATAGTCGTTCAACAACTCCAGCGGAAGATACGGTTTTGATGTCTTCCACGCAGCTCCTTCACGGTGCCAGAAGTGAATGACTGGAGCGTCCTCGTCGGTGAGATGTGAACAGTGAATCACCATGATTTCGCAGTTGCCGTCTCCGTCAAAGTCGCGAATGATCGAAGTGAAGTCCGGGAGGACATGGATTTTCTGATCCGGTGTTTCTTCCAGTGGCGTTCCGAGCACTTCGGACTTCCATCCTGATGGCGTGAGCGTCCAGGTCGTCGGGCGTCGTTCTCGTCCATTGCCACCTGCAAAGCCCGGTACAAAGACGGCTGCAGCGCCAGTTTTCTGATCTGCGTAGAAATGAGCCGTGGTTTCGCCATTCATGGCGACTGCCACGGGAAACGAACGCGTCTCCCACGCGTCATTCTGCCACAGGAACATTTCCAATGTGTCGTATTTCGGGTCGCTTGAGGAATTGACGCCGCCTGCTCGCACCACGTCCATGTCGCCATCACCATCGAGGTCGACGACACGGATTCCCCGGTCAGGGGCGTTGATGGACGTGCCATCCGTGAGTCGCAGCAGGTTTTTATTCAGCAGGTCGGCCGCCTCGCGAAACGTCAGGAACTTCACCTTGCGGCCATGTTTCTCAACGGAATGGTCGATGAATTCCACGACTTGCTCAGCCTTCATCCAACCATGAGGGTGAAACACCAGATTGAAGACACCTTGTTTATGGACCGTGATATCCAGCGCCGCCTTCCAGTCGTTCACCGTCACCGGATTGTTCTCGCCGTGCAGATGCTGCGCTGACCAGTCGCTGGGGGCGACGCACGGAAACTGCCAGCAGCAGTTGTTGATCACATACGGGTACGGATAGTTTTCGATGTAGTTGACGAAGTTGTCGTGCTTCAGGCCTTTGTAGGTATTGTTGCGAGGCATATATTTCAGAAAACGCTCCTCGCCGTTTTCATCCAACACCAATGCACGCGGGATCGACTTATCTTCTGATGTGAAAAAATTGAATACGGAAGAATCAATTTGCAAAGCGTGGCCGTCCGGAGTTCCGGTGTCGAAGATTGTAGAATAGAAACGAGGACTCACTGTGTTCAGCGAATCGCAGCACGGAGTGCGAAACGCGACCGGGCTGTTCCGGGGGATTTTGTGAAGCAGGTCGATGCAGCGGCCGACGGTCGACCTGGCTTTGTCTAAATCGCCCGATTGCAGCAACGGGCACGGATGATCCACCGTGTGCACCTCGATACTGAGACCTTCGTCCAACCAGCTTTGTAGCTGCGGATCGTCCGGCTTAACGTCGCAGGTCATGATGCTGACGGGGGCTCGGCCGTCGATCTGTTTCAGACGATCCAGAATCGGCCGCAGATACTGTTCATATTTGGCCGTGTCGCGCATGTCGTCGATCGCTAATATGACGACCGCCTCGACGCCTTCTTCGCCCACCCACTGCGGTGTCAGCAGCTTTGCGAAGTGCTGGTCCGGATACCACGGATTGCACTCCTGCAGCCAGGCCAGTCGATTGGCGTCACTGGCCTGGGCGAGACTGCTGAGCGAAACACAAGCAAATGCGAAAAGAAGACGGAGCATGCATCAAACATTAATCAGTATGTCACCGGAGCGGTTTAGCCCGGACATTGCACACGCCGGTTTA
>CALFOL010000240.1 GCA_937919915.1 uncultured Planctomycetaceae bacterium | reverse complement strand
CACGATTGGCGTGTATTTTCCGCAAAGCGATATTGAAACGCTGACGCAGCGACTCGTGGATTTGGCAGGAGACTTACCAGCGCAAACGGTTGGGAGCTTTGGCGAGGCTGAATAACCCACATCATTCTGAACACTTCGTGCGATCTGTTCGCTTCCAATAGCTAAAAAAAAGCACCGTCGCCACGTCGGTTTCGACGTGGCAATGGCGCTCTGGGGTTGGGGATGGACGGGTTACGGTTGGACAGTGGTTTCCATGCTGAGCAGGTTCAGCAGGACGTCTTCGTCCGTGGCGATGTGGCGGAGGTGCCGAGAGAACTGGTGCAGCATCAATCCGGCCGCGATGCTGGCGGCGTAGATGGTACTGCGGGACGTGCAGGTTCCGGTTTGGGCTTCGGACGGACGGAACAGGGTTGAAGCGTAGTGCTCGGTGCCGAATTCGGGGGTGACGGTGAGGACTCGGAGTGTTTCTCCGAGCATTCTTGCGTCACACCAGAAATCGTGGCGGGTTCCGATGGCTTGTCCGATGTTGCGCCAAATAGCGGCACGTGCTGAGATCGAATCCACACAGCAAAAGATGGCGTTGCCAACATCCAGTCGAGATCGAAAACGATCGTTGACGGCGTCCACGGAGATCGACGGATCAATCTGCCGGACGAAGTTGGACAATGCCGTCACCTTCGATTGCCCAACATCACGCTGAAGGTAGCCCTGCGTCGTGATGTTGGATTCGTCAACCGTGTCGAAGTCGATCAGTTGCAGGTGGCGAACTCCCAGCGACGCCAGTTGCATCGCCAACTGCCTGCCGATCGCTCCGACGCCGATGACGGTCGCCCGCACATCGTTAAGACGTTCTTCCGGTACCAGATCCTGTTGACGGATTAGTCGGCTGCGGCGAGGTACTTGTCCCATGCCTCCTCCTCTTCAAATTCAGGGAACAGGTCCACAGCTTCAGCTCGCAGGTACCATTCGTCGATGACTTCTGACACGTGCGAAGGACCGTCGTCAATATCGTTGAAGTACGCCGCCACTCGGTTAGTACTGCCGCCACGAAAGGGATCCATGGCCAGCACGTGGTCGTCGTATTCCTCGTCCCATGCGGCTGTGTCTGCTCCGGCGAATTCACAGTCGAATTCGACAGCAGTGCGCATCCGATGCGCACTGCCTGGACCAACGTTGAACTGTTGCCGGACATACGTCGCACCGCCTTTCGCCAGGATGAACATCACGGCCCAGTCGACTTTTCCAAAGCAGCGTTCAAACGTAGCTTCATCGGTGGGACTGGGATGCGGGCAGTCGCCGGGGTGGGTGTGAATCCAGATACGACCGAACTGTTCCGGCTTTCGACCGGTGTCGACCTGTTCATCAAAGAAGTCTGCCACCGCTGCATCATCGAATTCTACGGTCACAGCAGTACACTTCTGATCAACAAGCCGGATATCTTCAATCAGCAACAGATCATCCGCGTTCGAAATTCCAAACGCGCCGACTTCCGTACGGCCGACATCTCGCAGATACAAAAGTTTGCTCCAGCTGTACGGCGTAAACCGCAGTGTGGGGCGTTCACGCCGGCGACACCGTTTCCGGCGTCGCTGCTTTGTCCGTTTCGTGTTGTTCCTGACATTCAGAGCATTCGTCATCTTCAAGGCACCTTTCACAAATGGATTTGTCACAGCCGTTGCACTCGCGCAGGCATGTGGCACAGGTTTCGGAATCGCAGACTGCACAACCGGATGTGCAGCCCGAACAAAAATCGTCGTTACATTCGCCGCAGCTACTCACGCAGTCACGGCAGATCTCGACATCACACCGCACACATTGCCGCATGTCGTCGCGATAAGTGGAATCGCCGCAGTCACCGCACTCAGAAGCGAACCAGTCGTCCAGTTGCACGTAAGCGCTGCCGGAGTTGTAGGTGTTCAGAATCTGTCTCACGAGTACGAAGAAATCACAAACGCGGCCCTGTGAAAGCGCCGCATCAATTGCCGTCTTGCCGTCACCGGCGCACAGCGTTTCACCATCGACATGAGGATGGCTGTAACTCTCACAGGTAGCTGCAGGATTGGGATCCAGAGCTTCAACTTGATAGGCCCGTGACGGCTTGTCGAGGCTCAGCCAGTCAAGCGTTATGCGGAACCGCCCAAGGTAGACACCTTCCAATTCGATGGATTCCGTCGTGACGTCGACAGTGTGCTTAGCTCTGCTAATACGGACAGAGTCGAATTCGTTGTGCAGCGCTTCGATCTCATCGGCAACGTCACGTGCACTGGGCATCCTGATCGGAATCACGGCCGAATCGTTCGCGAAGGACCGTGTCTGCAGCAGTAGCCGATTGGCGGCGGTCTGCAGACGCGTCCTGAGCTGAGTTGCAGCCAGCGGGAAGCCACCGTGATTTGCTGCCACATCAAGCAGGCGACGCAGTCGACAGCATTCCAACCACGCGGCCATTGGTAACTCCGGCAAGGTTGGACGTGCCCGCCGTCCCAGCACTGACTGGATGGCCGCTGCCGCCTTCAGGATCAGTCGGTAGTTCGACGGTTTCGCCATCGTCGCACCTGTCTTTCCAGAAGATTCGCGAACGTTACAAGCCCCGACAGTCGCCGCCGCAGCCAACCGCCAGGAATGCGACCTGACGTTGAAGGCGTCGACCGATTTTTCGCGGAAGTAGCCCCTTCGATTTTGGTCGGCGTGAAACTGACGCGGTCACCTTCCTGCAGTTGCTGGTCGCGCGTTGATGGCTGGCGGTTGACGCGGATCAGATAGCTGCCGGGATCACCATCGGAAACGCGATCGTGAAACAGCTGTGCGACGGTGGTACCTTCATCCACGTTGATGTAGTCGGCGAATCCTCCGCCGTCGTTGTTGATGTACATAATTTGCATTGCGAACCTTTCGGATTTGGTTTTAGAGAGTTGAGGATGGTGAATTGCAGCGACGTGCCGCGAACGTAGTTGCCCTTTACGGACAGGTTCATCGGCGCCGCTGCGTGCGATCGCGTTTTCCGCTTTTGGGGCGAATTTCGCCGCTGTGCAATGACAGACCGATGAAGATCACGCTGAGCAAATTGAACAACTTCCAGGACTCAGCGATGGCGGCGAACAATCCCGCGACCAATAGAGCTCCGTTGATGTATGCCTGGTTGAGTTTGGGTCTTGCGTTCAAGGATTTCCGTTTCGAGAAGACGAACGGCGTCGACGTCTGCGGCGTGAACGACCTGGTGGCCTGCGTTCGTCAGGGATGTCAGGAGTGAGAATGCTGAAACCGCGGGAACGGATTTCAGCGACGGTTTCGCCAGTCGCGGCGGCGACGTGGCGATCAAGTTCGGAGGGGCTCATGAGTCAAACTTTCTATGCGCATAAAGAAACGCGATCGTGAAGCACGATCGCGAGTAAAGTTGTTTGCGGAATGTTGCGAGTACTTGAGTTCGGCCTCAATCAGTTCTGTTGTTGTGTGCGAGCCATTTAGCGGTCAGCCATTCGTGTTCGGCACGCAATGCCTCAGTGCGATGTTTAAACGGACCGAGTATCGGCCCGTCCACTGGACTCAGATCGGCAGTCCAGTGACCGTCGGAATTTGGTTCGACGTGCGAACCTCGTGCTATGCTCAGCGATCCAAGAGTCGCCAGTGAAATCGCTTCGGCGTAGATGCAGCGAATGCTGCCGTTGCGACCAATCATCAGTTCGGTTTGAGCACCATTCATGACTGCGACCGACGACGCTGAATGTTTCGCCGTGGACGATCAACCAACAATTGATCAAGCGTCGATTGCACAGACGCAAGACCCGTGGCAATGTGCTGCCGAGTCGTTTCACTGCGGCGAAGCTGCTGTGGCTGGACACCGCTCATCAACTGTTCTGCTCGATTAACCAGGTCGTCCAGTTGCTCGTTAGAGTGAATATTCAACGACTGAAAACGTTCGAAAAACTGCTGCATGTTCTCAACGGCAGAGTCGCGAAATACCTTTGGCTTGCCGTCGTCAGTGCCGCTGATCTTTTCTGCCAGATGATCAACCAGTTTCGCCAGTTCTTCCGTGAAAGCTGCTTCCGTTAGCCGCACGGCCTCGTCGAAACGCTGCTTCATCCGCTGGCATTCCTGTTCGTACAAAGCCGGATTAAGGCGGCGCAGATAGTCCGGTGGCTCGACAGACGGAAAGTCGCATTCCAGGTCGAAGCAGTCGAGGAGTGACGTGGGGTAGTCGGCGTTGCAGAACAATTCACCGAGTCGTTCGCGGGCGGAAACTCGCAGTTCGGCGTAGTGATCATTCAACGCCAAAACCGCGTCGATAAGTTCCGTGCGAAACGCGGCGACTGCGTCTGAGAATCTTTTAATGTGCTCGCGGCGGATCAAGCGGATCCCCGGTTCCGGGTATGGCAGCGACACCGTTTTCCAGTATTGCGTCGCTCGACCTCGTACCGCCGTTACCTGTCGAAACGCCGGGTGAGATATGTCGAGCAGTTTCTTCCCGGCGGACAGGAACTTGCCTTCCGCGTCGAACGAATCGGCCGCCTGGTCTTTTTGATGCCGAGTCAGTGACTTGCGAACCCCGAGCCACGTGAAACTCAAGCGCGCGGCAGTCATGGAATCTCGAACTAGCGTGGCGGCTGACGCTGGATTTTGTGAACCGGATGTCAGGGGTAATTCTTCGGTGCTAATCATGCAGTCCTTTCTGAGTGGAAATGAAAACGCCGCGAAACATTTCGCGGCGCGGTAGTGCAAAATAATGACGATGTATTCGCCGTCAGTTCTTCTG
>CALFOL010000239.1 GCA_937919915.1 uncultured Planctomycetaceae bacterium | reverse complement strand
AAGCTCCATTCTGTGCGCGCCTTTGCGTGCAGATATTCTGCGAACGCTTCCGCACATCGATCAGCCAAAGCCTTGATCATGATCGCTCGGTAATCGTCACCTGCTGCTTCGATCGACTTCGCCAGCTCGTCACAGCCATGCCCCGCTGTCACGGCAAAGGCACCGATGTAGTCCGCTTTCGGCTCTCCGTTTTCCGCCTTTGGCGCCACATAGTCCGCCAGTGACCGGAAGTCTTTCTGGCCAACGCGTTCCCACTGCTGACGCAGCATTGGGAATCGCATTAGTTCTTCTGTGCGGCTTTCGTCGGTCCACAGCACGACGTCATCGCCATCGGAATTCGCGGGCCAGAAACCGTATACCGCACTGGCTTTCAGTGTGGTGTTCTTCAGCATCAGTTTCAGTTCGGCCTGAGCATCATCAAACAGTTTCCTGGCTTCTTCACCGACAACGGCGTCGTCGAAGATGCGCGGATACTTGCCGATCAGCTGCCAACTGCTGAAAAACGGCGACCAGTCGATGAACGGCACCAGTTCGGCCAGCGGCAGGTTTTCGATAATACGGGTGCCCAGGAAGTCCGGCTTTGGCGGCTGATAGCTATCCCAGTCGATCGTGAATCGATTGGCCAGCGCGTCTGCGTAAGGCGTCAGCTTCACCTGCTGCCGCTGTTCAAACGACGCGCGGGAGCGCTCCTGGGCCGCCAGGTTTTCTTTGACGAACTTCGGTTTCGAAGCCGGATCCAGCAATGCTTCCACGACCCCGACCGACAGCGACGCGTCACCGACGTGAATAACCGGATGGTTGTACCACTGAGCAATCTTGACCGCGGTGTGTTTTGCGCTCGTGGTGGCTCCACCGACCAGCAGCGGCACGTCCCAGCCTTCTTCCTGCATCGTCCGCGCGACGATGATCATTTCTTCCAGTGACGGCGTGATCAGTCCGCTGAGCCCAATGATGTCGGCTTTGCACTTCTTTGCTTCTTCCAGAATCCGTTCGCAGGAAACCATGACTCCCAGGTCGATCACTTTGAAGTTGTTGCAGCGCAGAACAACGGCAACGATATTTTTGCCGATGTCGTGCACATCGCCTTTGACGGTCGCGATCAGGAAGGTGCCTCGCGCGGAACTGGCTTCAACATCCGGATCAGCGGTAGCTTCCGTGGCCTCGACAATCACCACAGCGGCATCGCGTGTTCCGGTAAACAGTCCATGGTCATTAAACTGTGATCGGTCATCTCCCAAAGCCTTCTCAGCTTCCATGAAGGGTTCCAGCCACGCCACCGCTTTCTTCATCACACGCGCGGACTTGACGACCTGCGGCAGAAACATTTTTCCCGCACCGAACAATTCGCCGACGACATTCATGCCGTCCATCAGCGGTCCCTGGATAATGTCCAGCGGTTTGCCGTACTTCAGGCGAGCTTCTTCAATGTCACCGTCGATGTGATCCAGAATGCCTTTCAGCAAAGCGTGCTTCAGGCGAGCTTCGACATTGCCGTTTCTCCATTCGTCTGTCCGTTTTTCGCCGCCCGCTTTTTCCTTAACGGTCTCTGAGTATTCAATCAGTCGCTCGGTAGCGTCGGGGCGGCGATTCAGCAGCACGTCTTCGATGAAAACGATGAGTTCTTTGTCGATTTCGTCGTAGACTTCCAGCTGAGCCGGATTGACGATGCCCATATCCAGTCCGGCGGAGACAGCGTGATACAGAAATGCAGCGTTCATGGCTTCGCGGACAACATTGTTACCTCGAAAACTGAAGCTGACGTTACTGACGCCACCGGACGTTTTCGCTCCCGGACATTCGCGTTTGATGTCACGCACCGCTTCGATAAAGTCGACGGCGTAGTTGGTATGTTCCTCCATGCCCGTACCGACAGTCAGAATATTCGCGTCAAAGATGATGTCGGTCGCTGGGAAGCCGGCTTGCTCTGTCAGCAGCTTGTAGGCCCGCTTGCAGATGCGGACCTTGTCTTCGCGCGTGGCCGCCTGCCCAACTTCGTCGAAGGCCATCACGATCGTGGCGGCTCCATAGCGACGAATCAGCTTCGCCTTACGCAGAAACTCTTCTTCGCCTTCTTTCAGACTGATACTGTTGACGATACATTTGCCGTGCACACACTTCAGACCGGCTTCGATGACTTTCCAGTCCGAGCTGTCGATCATGATCGGCAATCGCATGTTGTCGTCGTGCAGCAGCCATAGAAACTTTTCCATGCAGCGCGGGCCATCCAGCAGCCCTTCGTCCATGTTGACGTCGATCACCTGAGCACCGCCTTCGACCTGACTGGCCGCAACGCTGAGTGCTTCGTCATACTTCTCTTCGCGAATGAGTCGCGCGAACATTCGGGAACCGGTGACGTTGGTTCGTTCGCCGATGTTCAGGAAGTTGGTTTCCGGACGGATTGACAGGAAGTCGAATCCGGAATATGTCGACAGGCCGCTGCCAGCCGAAGGTTTGCGAGGCTTCATGCTCTGCACCGCTTCTGTTGCACTTGCGATGAATTCCGGCGTGGTACCGCAGCAACCTCCGACGACGTTGACCAGACCAGCCTTTGCTGCGCTGACGATCGCTTCGGTGAATTCAGCGGCCGTGTTTGTGAACCCGCCCATGCCGTCCGGCATGCCAGCGTTCGGATAACAGCTGACGTACCGCGTAGAGATGTCCGACAATGTTTGCAAATAAGGCTTCATCTGCGCTGGACCAAGCGCGCAGTTGAATCCAACGCTGAGCGATGGGAAGTGTTCGACGGCCGTGTAGAACGCCTCCGCTGTTTGCCCAAGCAGCGTAACTCCGCCGGCAAAGACGGTTCCCGAAATCATCACGGGGACTTCCGTGCCGCGTTCTTCGAAGACTTTCGAGATCGCGAACAGGCAGGACTTCATGTTCAGTGTATCGAAGCTGGTTTCCGGCAGCAGCAGATCGACGCCACCGTCCAGCAGGCCTCGCACCTGTTCAGCGTACGATTCGACCATTGCGTCGAACGAAACCACGCGCGTACCGGGGGCGTTGGCGTTCATCGACAGCTGCACATTGGTCGGCCCGATGCTGCCGGCCACGTATCGCGGCTTCCTCGAATTTTTCGCCGTGTATTCGTCGGCGCATCGGCGGGCTAATTCGGCACCGGTCTGGTTCAGTTCGCGAACCAGATGCGACAGTTCGAATTCCTTCATGCCCACGGTGGACGCGTTGAAGGTGTCCGTTTCGATGATATCGGCGCCGGCTTCCAGATATTGCCGGTGAATGCCGGCGATCAGGTCCGGCTGAGTCAGAACCAGCAGGTCGGTCGCGTTGCGCACGTCGATGTGGTGATCTTTGAATCGCTCGCCGCGATAGCCTTCTTCCGTCGGGTTATTCGACATGATCAACGCGCCCATCGATCCATCGATGATGAGAATACGTTCGTCCAGAAGTTCGCGAATGTCAGGTTTGTTGGTCATGTATGGGCCGAGGTTGGCGTAATATAGAAGCGAAAATAAAATCGCCCGGCTTTTCCGAAAAGCCGGGCATTGGTCGTCAGCAAGGTGTCCGGGTACCTCCGTAGAACGGCCTTTTCGGGCCATCGATGTCGAATTACTCCACGATTTCGACGGCCTGAAAAGGCCGTCCTGTGGTATCCCGGACAGGCTGGTGGCTGGATTCTAGACACTTGAGCCGTTGTGATAAACCCGCGACAGACCAATGGTTGTGAGAAACACGGGCAAATTGACATCTCATCAAACACCGGCGGCGGTCTGTTAACGGCTGACTTTGCCACAGATGATGGACGGCTTTCCTCAGAATATGTCAACGCAACTGTGATTGCACGATTCCAACATGCCCTTCCTGCAAACCCACCAACGATCTCCTTGAAGTATGCCACGCCTTCTCCGTTTTCTGGTGCTTCTGTTACTTTGGGTTGCGTTCGGTATAACCCTGATTGTCTGGGGAGTGACGAGAACGAAATACATTATCGCGGGCGCGACAGGCGGGCCGGGCAGCTGCAGTGCCCTTTGCCTGCCGGAAGGCTATTGCTTCAAACTGCGACCCGTAGCGGGCAAACCCCGATGGGGTTTTCGTGTTTATGAGCACGGTCGCGTGTCGCTGTACGAGCTTTCGGTACAGTATACGCTTGCTAAGCCAATCTTCGGGTATCGCTTCTGGACTTCAGGAAGCGGCCGCGTGTACATTATCTGGGCGAGCTACCCAGCGGCGTTGGTTTCACTTGTGCTGCTTCTGGGGGCTTTCCTGCCGTGGCGACGACTGTTTATAAAGAACGTTGCCGCATTACCGGACGTAACGTTCGATGATAATTTCAATGTTGTGGAACGAAGTCTTGAGACTACACAGCAACGCAACAGTAGCCAGCTCGTCGCTTCCAACTTTTAGCAGGTTCTTTCGTGAAACGACTGATCCGATTTTTCCTGCTGATGGCGATTCGTGTAATGGCGGTTTGCACCGTCGTGATATGGGGCGTTTCACAGCTACGCGTGACTGTGGCGAGTGTTGATTGCGGAAACTTCGCGATTTCTGTCACAGGTTCTCCAGGCGGCTTTGTCATGGATGGCTATCGAGTCCCAAATCGCGCAGGAGTACCGAAACACAAGTCCCGAATCGAGTTTTGGGACCCCGAGGATCAAC
>CALFOL010000238.1 GCA_937919915.1 uncultured Planctomycetaceae bacterium | reverse complement strand
CATCAATTGATTCATTAGGGAAGGCTTTCAGCACATAGAATCCGGTAGAGTCAGAAAAATTCATAGCGTGAACATTCCGCTTCCAGCCAAACTGTGTCGATGCCCAATAGAAGAGATTTCAGTGAGTTCCGCGTATCCTCGTTCGGATCGACGGTGGCAATTCGAAGTACGCTTTTCATCTTAACGCTTTGCTGTTTCCACTGGCCGTTCCACTCGCCAAATTTCGACTACACAGAGTCTGTTTTTATTCGGTGTCCCCTAAAGGCGTTACCGAAGGAACGGAGTGATCAGTCCCGGACGCCCCTGAGCCGCTGGCTTTGGAGGAGTTCGAATCGCTGCTGCTGTCTGCTTACTGCTACTCACCTGTTTGATGGAATTGCTGATGGGGACAAATTCGGATTCTCCATCGCCCTCGGGAACAGGCAGAGCCTGATCGTCCATCGGAAGTGGCTGTGGATTGGCATAGTCCCCAGGCATGATCAGCATCGGCTGTCCCTGTCCTGTGGTGCAATCCGTGCAACCGTTTCCGCCACCGCTTCCCGCCCGGCCAGCGCGACCGCCGAAGCGGCCTTTTCCGCAGCGACAGTTTCCTGGACCGCATTCTGAACAGTTGAAGACTGCTTCACATTCCGGGCCGAATTTCGGCACTTCAATCATGCCCCTCCAGTACAGTTCTTCATCCGTCACCACATCGGTGAAAAGTCCTGGGCCGCCAGCTGGAACCTGATCTACACTCATCGCCGCCCCATAGCTTGGTGTCACCAGTATCAGCAGTTCTGTTTCTGCTTCGGTGTAGGATTTCTGACTGAAGGCCGCACCGATCCATGGCAGCTCACCAAAGAACGGCAGTTTGGAAGTGGCAGCTGTTTCTCGTTTCTGAACCAGACCACCGATCACGAGCGTTTCCCCGAAGTTCATTTCAACGCCAGTATTAACTTTGCGGACGGTAAATGATGGAACCGTGATGCCGTTAAGAGTGACTGACTGGGCGAAGTCTCGTTCCACGACCTGAGCATCGATTTGTAACTTCAGACGTCCGTTGCCCAGAATGTGAGGGACTGCACTTAGGATCGTACCAAACGGCTTAAATTCGATCGCCGTGGTTCCCAGGCCCGCTGGCACGATGACCGGGGCTTCACCGCCGTTCAGCAGTTCCGCTGGTTGGCCGTTGTGTGTGGTCAGCATGGGCGTCGCGTGAATCTTCAACAGGCCTTCGGTCTGCAATGCATCCACGAAACCCTGAAACACGGATGTGGGATTGATGAATCCGAACGAAACGCTGGTGTTGTTAAATCCACTGAAGGTGACTGCAGACCCGGCACCAGCCGTCGCTGTGATTCCCGTAATCGGTGTGATGGGACCTGGTGTTGAGTTTAGAAAGCTGTCAGCTCCCGTGAAGCCAAAGTTCATGCCCAGTCGACGCAGTTTGGAACGGTCGACTTCCATGATTGTGGCTTTCAGCATCACCTGCTGAACGCCGCCCGTTTCCATATGGTTCATGACCGTTGGGTAGAACTGTTCGGCAATCGTCACAATGTGCTGAATGTTCTGCGGCCTGGTCACGTATCCACTGAGCCTGACAGCGCCTTTGATCTCTTCGACGCGAATCGCATCATTGGGATAGAGACGCTTCAGGTAGTTCTCAAGATGCCGCACGTCACCACGGACCAGAATTTCCACATTGGTGTAGTTGCCGTGTTCGTCTTCGATATCGACGGAGGTGATCCCCGTCTCTAAAGCGTAAACGGTAATCTGGTTGGCGTGGCCGTCAATGGGCTCTACCTGGATGACCGCCTCATCGAATCCCAGCACCGTTTTAATGCGGCCACTGCTTTCAAGGATGGTCGTGAACTTCTGGTAGATTTCCACACGATTCACACCAGCCTTTAGCTGATAGACCGGTGAACTACCAGGAGTCTGAGCCACCGTGATGGCAGCAGAAGCGGCAATCAGCATTGCCGCGGCGAATGTTGTGAAATTCTTGAGCATCCTTGCACTCCACAAACGATGAAGAGCGTCCCCGAGCACAAAGGCTCGAGGACGCGTCCCCAACTCATAACGCGCTCCGCGCGATTCCTGTTTTTCCCTGAGCAACCGACAATCGGTCGTTCTGAGGAAAACAGTATCTTCAAATATTCAGCTAGTTCAGAAGTTCCAGTAATTCAGAAGCTAAATCATCCAGATCAGTGTCTCCGAAATCCAAACCGTCCGGCAACATTCCCACTGGCCCGGTGCGCGGCCCCCCCGGACCGCCAGCTTTCATTCCCGCAGATGCAGGTCCGGATGTTGGTGGACTATACGCGGCTGGATCGTACAACGGTTCCTCTGAATCAAGGTTCACTTTTTCTCGACGACGACTTCCACCTTCATGGATGGTCATCGTCCAGTACTGTGGTTTAGCAACTTCTTCAACGTGAGCCATCAGTTGTGGCTGTTCTGTTTTCGAATCATTGGTTTCTGCAGGCATAGCAAATTCATTTACCGGCTCCTTGAGGTTGTCGAAGAAGCCAAGCGATGAAACATCGTTCAACACGGTTCTTGAACTACCATCCAGATAGTCTTCACTCATTTCAGCAACGTTGAGTTCTTCTTTGTCGTCGTTCGATCGCAACACCGTAGACAGACTGCCTTTATCCTGAGACAGCTGAAGCATCAACATTTGTTCTGTATCAACCAGCAGCGAGATGTTTCTCGCTTTGTTGTTATCGCCCGTTTTGCTGACCCCATAAACTTCATTGCCCACGGCAAAGACTTCGATGTATTCCAGCAGCGGCCTCACCCGCATCGTTGTGAGTTTTGTGTCCGGATCTTTCCACTTGTACGACAACAGCAAGTCGATCCGATTGCCAGGCCGCAACATCCCACTGTGATTTGTAGTCGCATCCACCGGAATCGTAGCGACACGCATTCCTGGCGGAATTTTGATCGATGCCCCCACGTTGCCCTTTTCCCCTAATTGCTCCAACAGGATCCAGTCGTTTGGCCCCCTCGCGATTCTTAAAGATCGCTGATCAACCTCTTCCATACTGGTCACAGCACCTTCCGGTGCCATCGCCTTTTCGACCGTAATGAACTTCGTATTCAATTCGTCGAGTCGTACTCCCGTGTCGATCGGAGTCGCCGCGACAAGAACCTTCACTGTCTCAACGACTTCCTTCTCACCCTTTGCCGCCAGGTATTGCTGGATGCCAAGTACTGCAACAAGGCCACAAGCCCCAGCTGCAACGAGCGGAATTAACGTCTGATTTCTCATGTGTCCGAGGTTCCAGGCCGGCTTTCCGAAGTGCTTTTCCGCTGAGTCCACCACACACTAATCTGTGTTTTGGACCGCATAGGAATCGCATTCGGCACAACCAAACCATGCCCCATCAGCGTCATCATCGGCATAGTCGGAAACGCCGCTTCAATATTGCTGACAGCATTACTTGTCATTTCTCGCCTGATCGCCCCTCGCGAGCAGGTCTCCTCCGTATTAGCTCTCACGGCGTTAACACCAGCGTTTCAAACACTTTCTGACCAGAAAAACTGGCAGAAGGGTTCATCTGGACGCCACACCTGAGCTCTCTAAACACCTAAAGCCTGCTGCCGAATTGAGATTCGACAACAGGCTTAGGGTTGAGATCCGGATATTCTTACATCAGGCCAGCGTACATGAAGTAGCCGATTGTGCCGATGCAGATTGGAATTCCGTAAGGCAGCAGGCACATGCGCGGCTTACGTTCCGCTGCCATTTCAGACAGCTTGTATGGGTTCTTGATGACCGACCATTCGCTCAGGATCATCAGAAATTGTGCGTAGTGTTTTTTCCATTCGCCACTGTAAGCGACCATGATCAGAGCCATGATGGCACCGACGACCACGGAAACAGCGAATGAAGATGCCGTGATCTGCCAGCCAACCCATGCGCCGATACCGGCCATCAGTTTAACGTCGCCAGCACCCATGCCGCCTACAGCGTACAGCGGAAGCAGGCAAATCAGGCCGCAGCACATGCCAGCGAAACCAGCACCGAATCCGGCGAAGCCACCGACACATGTCTGGTAGATAAGACCAGACAGAATCATTGGGAAGGTAATATAGTTTGGTACCCTCAGTTCTTTGCCATCGATCCATGCAGCCAGAATCAGAATGGCTGAGACCAGTTTGATTGGCCAGTTGTTAATTGGAATTTCATTCCAGTCCATTATTCCAGGTCCTGTATTATAGTCGTTACGAGTTATGAGTTTTGTATTCCTGAATCATCCGTGCACGAAGGAACATGCAGGTAGTGATTGCAGATCGTCGCAATCAGCTGTTGACCAGGACCAGTGTTTGGGCGTCACTGTTGACGCGGGTGAGATGTGTCAGGCGCGGCCAGACGGCATCAGAAAGTGAAAGGACAGGAAGACCATTGCCATAGCAATGAATCCTGTACCCTGCATCAGGTCCGCGAAGGAAAGATTGATCCAGTATGGAAGCATCTGACGTATCCCGATGAATTCTGTGCTGAAAAAAGTGTTCTGTGAAAGCAGAGCGGGCGTCTACTGACATCTTTTGAGTTCAGTGAACGCGCCCTGTGTCTCCAGGAAACGCTCATCCAAAGATGGGCGACGTCTTACAGGTAAGCGCCAACCTGTTGGAATCGGCTGTTTGCTGCACCACCGATGGTAGAAATGGCAGCAAGACAGACAACGATGATCAGAGCCAGCATGACTGCGTACTCAACTGCTGTAGGACCATCTTCAGAAACCAGGAACTTCTTTACACGGTTAGCGAACTTTGTCATTTCGATCTTCCCCCAAAAGGAAACCCATGTAACCCGACGACAGCGACCCCTCGATGTCGTCTTTTTCCAGCGAGTCATTCATTAGATGATGACTCAACAGGTTGGACCGCCGACGCTCACTGCGTCCATCCGATCCACTCAAACCTAGGTTAGGGTTTTTGCCGGTCAAGAAATTGGGGAAGAAAAGAGCTATGTTTCGGGCCAGGTTACAACAGCTGTAACGGTTGTTCCGTAGCAGCCGAAGCGATGATGTGAGTCGTTACGGCTGAACGCTTGACGGGGGGCTGCGGCTGACACGGAAGCTGACGACTGTTGCGTTGTGTTGCCATCTATCCCCCCCCAGAATTCCGGGCGGACGTGGCCTTGCCGATTGCCGAGGCGGCGGGGTGCGATGAATTTCAACAAACAGCCAACGCTGGCCAGTTGGTGACAGGATGTTTGTGAGGCCCGCAAAAAGAAAGGGTGTCGCTCAACAGAACGACACCCTTTCGGTATTGATTCGGAAACGTCGCCAAACGATGTTGGCTAGACCTCCGAGAACTGTTTCGATTTTGACTTACAGGTAAGCGCCAACCTGTTGGAATCGGCTGTTTGCTGCACCACCGATGGTAGAAATGGCAGCAAGACAGACAACGATGATCAGAGCCAGCATGACTGCGTACTCAACTGCTGTAGGACCATCTTCAGAAACCAGGAACTTCTTTACACTGTTGGCGAACTTTGTCATTTCAATAACCCCTCAGAATATAGCCCGAATATCGGACTGAATTGACGGTCGAGGTGAATTCCTACCGACCGAGAAAATGAATCCTCACCTGCGTGAGGAAGACCCGTAGCTGCCAGCAAGTCCCGAGTCGTTTGTGCTCGGTGGTTTCACTGACAACTACAAACTAGGTCAGGACATCCGGTCGTTAAATTTTCTTTTAAGAAAAACCGGCGCCATAACGGCATCAGGCGGGCCGTTGCAACCAGGCTCATTATTTTGCTCAGGGACCGATGGCGACGTTCATTGCGAACGAGTTTCTGAGAAACTCGTCCACAGCTGCTTACTTGCCGATGCAAAAGTTGCTGAAGATGTGGTCCAAAATATCGTCGGTATAGACTTCCCCCAGGATCGTGCCGATCTGGTGCAGGGTTGTCCTGAGTTCGAAGGCTGTGATTTCGTCACCAGCATTGTGTTCCGCAGCACTGATCGCTGAAGTGATTGACGTCAGTGATCGTTGCAGGCTGTCTCGACAGCGTGCGGCAGTCGTCGACAACAATTCAGAACGTGTGCCCTGATCTGTCTCCAGGAGTTGTTGAATCGAAGACAACAGATCGTCGATTCCTGACCCAGTGGTGGCGCTGATCCTTAAGGCTGCATCAGGTTGCCCGTTGACCAGATCACTGCGCGTTGTTACTTCCAGCACTGTGATCTGGTCATTGCCAATCTGTGACCGCAGCTGATCGTTTTCTCGAAGTGAATCGGGCGACAGATCCGCGGCTGTACACCAGACCACTAGATCACAGGTTTGCATTTGTTCCGTGCGATGGTTCTGGGCCTGCTGCATAATCAGGTCAGATGCAGTTTCCCAACCAGCAGTGTCGATAATTTCAACCTGCAGTCTGCCAATGGGCCGGATGCTTGTTAGATAGTCGCGTGTTGTTCCGGCGATCGGTGATACGATCGCTTTGCTGCTGCCAATCAAGCGATTAAACAGCGTACTCTTGCCGGCGTTTGGTAAACCAGCCAGCACAATTCGACGGCGGTGACCGGACGGCAGACGTGTCCCCGAATCGTTCGCGAGTTCCTGCAGCGTCCCGAGGCACACTTGCAGGCGGCCGCAGATCTGACTGGCGGAGATGAATTCAATGTCCTCTTCCACGAAGTCGAGGCCGGCTTCGAGGTCTCCGAGCAGCGACAGGATTTCATTGCGAACTGCGGCCAGCTTCGACGTGATGCCGCCGCCCAGTTGGGTTAGTGCTGTCTTTAATTCCTCATGGTCGGCCGCATCAATGACTCCCAAAACGGCTTCTGCCTGGACGAGATCGATGCGCCCCGCCAGAAACGCTCGCATTGTGAATTCCCCACGGTTCGCACTTCTGGCTCCACATTCGAACAGCCGTTCCAGGACGGCACCCAGCAGCGGTGGTGCGCCGATGGTATGGATTTCCGCCATCGGCTGCCCGGTATAGCTGCGAGCTGTCGGCCATAGCATCAGGGCTGCGGGCAGTGGAGTGCCGATGGTCGGCAAAGCAATGTGCCCCTCGATTCTTACTGGCATTCGAGATCGTTGCCAGTCTTCACTGTTTGAATCGCTGGCTGTCGTCTGAAACACCTGGGCGACCACGTCCACCGTGCGTTCACCGCTGATCCTGACAATTCCCCGTGGTGCGGGGTCTGACGGTGATGCCACTGCGGCAATGGTGTCGTGTAATTCGAGTGGCATGGGACTGTTCTGGACGGTGATTTGCAGTCGCCGAAGTCACGAGGATTCGAGTTAGTGGCAAATTCAGCGTCTGGTGACTTCAGGGTTATTTCTGATCCAGAATCTGTGGCACCTGAAAATACTGGCCGTCTGTCCGGGGAGCATTGCTGAGGGCATCTTCCCGCGGCAGTGATGCCGTCACTTCATCTGCTCGGAAGACATTATTCAGGTCCACCGCATGAGGCATCGGCTCAACCCCCTCGATATCAACTTCGTCCAACACCTTGATGTAGCTCAGGATTTGCGTGAGTTGTTCACCGTAAGTGGTTAATTCGGCGTCGCTAAGTGAAAGGCGGGCCAAAGAGGCAACCTTCCTGACTTCATCGATATCCATGACGTCTTTTCGCGTTAGATGGGAAACGTTGGTTGCGGAGACTGTAAGAAGTCGGTGCCTTCGGTTTGAAGCGCCAAAACGTTACAGACGGCAATTCTCCGCAGATTTTCAGCATCATACAGGCTGATATCAAGCTGCGACCGTCTTGCCCCACGGAATTCCGGACACCAGACCGAGAATTTGTATCGAAAACAGGAAATGGCACTCGGGCAAAACCGATGTTTCCTGTTAGTATCCCGTTTCTCATCCGGCGGCAGTCCGCAGAGGTCAGCGTTTTACCTCATGGATCCCGGATAGCCCTTCCGCCAAAGCCAGGCAGAATGGCCGCTTCCCTACAGTTTTCAACGGCTCAGATTCCGCGAATCAATCGAAAAGGTTCGATCGGTTCTGTTGTCAAAGGTTTCCACTATGTCCACCGCGACCCCCACAATGACTAACAGTGACAACGTTACGCGACGCAACGATATTCGAAACATTGCCATCATTGCTCACGTTGACCACGGCAAAACTTCGCTGGTGGACTGTCTGATCAGGCACAGCGGAATGTTCCGTGATAATCAAAAGATGCAGGTTTGCATGCTGGACAGCAATGACCTGGAACGTGAACGA
>CALFOL010000237.1 GCA_937919915.1 uncultured Planctomycetaceae bacterium | reverse complement strand
ACTGGGTTTCCTAGAGTATCTTAACCTTTCGTAGTTCGCTGAGTATCCTTGTTGGAACCGTAACAGTAAGGACTTCAATATGCCGAAGCGCCAAAAACTTGGTGTTTCGAAGAACGCAACCAGTGATTCGTTAGGATTAGCGTCAAACCTATTCTCCTTGGCCATCATCCTACGGATCTCCGCAAACCAAAAAAAGGCCAGACTGGCTGGAACCCTACTGATTTTATCACGGAGAGTTAGCAACAGCTCATTGGAGCTTCATCTTCGGCAGTCGTCTCTGGCAACTCCCGAAATGCCATGGCGGGGCATCAATCCACCCACATGATTGACACGCACTACAGCATCATTGCCGACGATGCTGAATTTAAGTTGCAGCAGTCAAAAAAACAGCCCCGACCACAAGGCGATCAAAGGCAGGGCTCAATCGGTCAATTCCCATTCACCGTCTTTGGTACGCAGGCGAACCGTCTTTCCGCCCAAAAGCGGATCCCAGATCATGAGATCGCCTTCTCCATTGGGGCCTTCGACCGAATAAACGGTTGTGTTTTTTCCAGCGTTCAGGCTACCGAACACACTGAACGAATAAGATTCGATGCCACCGATTTGCTCCATAACGATCGGATGCGAGCGGACCTCATCAACGTCGGAACTGCCGATCATTCTCATCGCGGGCAGTAACACGACGGGCAGTAACAGGATTCCAACCGACACAGACAACAGCTTGATCATACGGTTGCGTTCCACCTTATTACGCTGTGCCTTGCGTTCGACTGGGCTTCGTGGATCTCTGCTCGGATAATCTTTCGGGATTGTCCCGTCTCGTTTTACAGCACGGCCAATAACTGTCCACGGAATCTGGTGTAAGGAAACCTCTTTGTAGTCGGACGTATCCGGCTTACCGACAAACGCAAACAACACGGAGCCAGATGGACCGGCGATGCTTTTTGTGATGTCCAGCATCGTGCTATAGGTAAAGATCCGGCGACCTTTGGCATAGGGTTCCGGTACAGGCTGAGCCTTGTCGCCCTTGTAGTCGTCATCTTCAACAAGCGGATAAAGTATTTTTTCGTTCGGTGTCTCGGGCCCGTCTGAGTACACCTTGGCGATTTTTCCGGCCAGCTTGTGTAGGTACAGCGGCGGAAGATCAGTTTCGTCTTCGAAACTCGCCAGTACCATACCGGGGCCTTCCGTTTCTTCACCGGACGTCAGTGCGGAATTAACAATGATCCCGTGTGCAATCACCGGCTTAGCACCTTCGCACAGGCTGTGATTCCGAAACGGCGTCAGAGTCAGAGCCCACTTGAGGGATTTGAAACCGTGAACCACGCCAATGATGGTGAATATCAAAAAGACTCCGACAACGATCGCACCGAGAAACAGAATCGTGCTCAGCACGGGGCCCGGCTGCCCGAATTGCGCTCCCTCTGGTGTATCCAGCCAGTCTTCAAAATCCTGCTGAATCTGTTTTCTGTTAATGTTAATCATCGAATAATCATTGAGGAAACGGTGTTGTCTGAAACCACGAACAGCCCTTGCACTATGATATCACCCTCACCACCAGATTAAATTCAGGTGCAGCGAGTTTGGGGCGGAAACCTCAACAGTCCTTTGTAATTCAGTCTTCAAAAGTCGCCCTCAATCACTGCACATTCGTTTTTGAATTCGAAGAACGGAGATTCCGTGCCACAAAGTTGCCGCGATTGAAAACTGAATCACCGCGTGCAAAAAACAGCGCTGCGTTGGAACTCTGAGCCGTCATGGGTATCTTGACGGCTTGACGATTCGCCATGACAACTCATTCCCTCTGCGCAGCATCCACGAAAGAGCACCCCATGCACAAAGCGGCTCAATTATTCCTGTTAGCATTCGCGGCGACAGCGTTCGTTTCGACGGCCTCTGCCGATGATAAGTTTGCATTGCCGGTATCAGAAGAAGGCCTGCCGGGTGAAGGGGCGTTGCGTCGCTACGAAGCTTACGTGAAAAAGTGGACCGACATGCGGCCAAAATGGGCAGAGCAAGTCGAACAAAATCAGGGTACCGTTGTGTTCCTGGGCGATTCGATCACACAGGGCTGGGGGGACTTCAAGGGTAGATTCTCTGGCATGAAACTGGCCAACCGTGGCATCGGTGGCGATACGACGCGCGGTATGTTGATTCGACTGCAGCAGGATGTGTTGGCGTTGAATCCCAGCGCGATCGTGATGTTGCTGGGGACCAACGATATTGAAGTTGGCATTGAAGCTGAGGCGATTGGCCGCAACTTCGAAAAAATCATCGCGGCTATCAAGCAGGACAATCCGAAAACGCCGATCGTGCTATGCCGAATGTTCCCCAGTTCTGCCAGTAAGAATCGACCAAAGCAAACCATTCAACGCGTCAACGTATTGTATGAAGCGACAGTGAAGGGAGATCCGCAGATTACAGTCATCGACACCTGGACGCTGTTCGCTGCAGAATCCGGAGACGCAGATCCGCAGTGGTTTCGTGATCTGCTGCACTTGAATGCTGCTGGCTACGATCGCTGGGCCGCAGCACTGCATCCCATCTTTGCCACGCTGGGTTATGTGGATACTGCGGTTGATGACTTCACGCCGGAACCGGGGTATGTCAGCCTGTTTAATGGCAAAGACCTGACTGGCTGGGGAGTCCATGTGACTCCGCCCCGCAAGCAGCCAAAGAAACCGAATCCCGACGCGCCGACGTTTCCGGAGTTTAAAGAAGCACGGGCTTTCGACGGGAAGACGGTCAGCGATGATGGACGCTATGTTGCAATCAACGGCCGTCTGGTTGTGACAACACCTGCGGAAGGTCGACGCATACAACAATTGTGGACGACGGAGGAATTCGGAGAAGACCTCGAATTGAAGCTGGAATTCCGAGCCACGCCGAACGCTGACAGTGGTGTGTTTATTCGAAAGCCGCAACTGCAGTGCCGAGACTTCCTGTTGGCCGGGCCGTACAAGGAACTCAAAGAATATCGCGTTGGTGGCTGGAATGAATTGATCGTCACAGTCAAAGGCAACGTGGCGATAGCGACCTGCAATGGCGAGCTGTTGACCGACAACATGGTAGTGCCGGACTCTGGTCCAATCGGGTTGGAAGGAGACCGCGGACAAATCGAATACCGCCGCATTCGCCTGAAAAAGAACTAACGCTTCAGGCTCATGGTTCCCGCAGTTACCGTGAAGCTTTCCCAGGCTTGCGCACACCACGGCGACTGGTTCCGGAAATGCTGGATGACTTGCTCGCGCATAGCGACAGCGACAGCGAAGACCTTCTTCGCGGTCGTGAATGTCGTCGTGCAGAGAACACAGAATTGCTCAGCAATTTCTGTTTCCGAACCTCCAGATACGCTCGCACGATTCGCTCGCGAATATCAATCGATAAAGCTGTTGCCACAAAGACGTCCTTCGCGCGAACGACGTCAGCCCAAACCAAATGAACGGCTATCTGATTTTGTGATTTGCTCTACAGCGAATTTCGCTGACTTGTGGCCGTGTAAGACGCGTTTTGTCCTATGTGAGCCGGTTCCCGCGAGCCAGAACCGTCCAACAAAAGGTAAGTTGCTCTAAAGGTGCCACTGGCTTCGCCAGGCAGCGTCAGTGGCACACAATTTATCGCCTCACCAATGAACGAGACAGTCCGCGGTTTCGCATATCTTTCATCACGGCGATGGCACGTGTTATGCCAAATGTGCCATGCCGCAAAGCTCGTCGCTGAGATAGTGACCGCTACTTTATCAGGCCGTATGTCTTTAGTGTTGCTTTCAGTGATGTGACTTCAGCGGCGGACAAGGCGGTCATGGGCAGACGAACCGGACCGCAGTCCATGCCAACGAACGCCATTGCCGCCTTCACGGGAATAGGGTTGGTCGACAGTCCCAGCATGTCGCGGCACAGTGGAAACAGCTTGTGGTGCCATTCCTGAGCCTTGGCGATATCGCCAGCGTTGAACGCTGCGACCAGTGCCAGCACATCCTGCGGAATGATGTTACCGGCAACGGAAATAATACCGCTGCCGCCGATCGCCATCAGTGGCAGCGTCATGCTGTCGTCACCGGACAAAACGGTGAGGTCAGATCCCGATAGAATCTGCGACGCCTGATCGAGCACGCCGGTGGCGTCTTTGACAGCGACGACATTCGGGCAGGCTTCCGCAATACGGCAGACGGTATCGGGATCGATATTCTTCGCGGATCGTCCGGGAATGTTGTACAGCACGGATGGCAGATCGACGGCTTCTGAAATCGCCCTGAAGTGCTGAAAGAATCCTTCCTGAGTCGGCTTGTTGTAGTACGGAGCGACCTGCAGCGACCCGTCGGCACCAGCGGCTTTGGCGTGAGTCGTCATGCGGATCGCTTCGGCCGTGCAGTTTGATCCTGTGCCAGCCATGACTTTGATTCGTCCCGCAGCCTGTTCGCACACAACATCAATCACACGATCATGTTCGTCGTGAGACAGAGTGGGGCTTTCTCCCGTTGTTCCGACGGGGACCACACAGTTGGTACCGGCATCAACGTGGAAATCCACCAGCTTTCGCAGCATGGCTTCGTTTAACGAACCGTCAGGGTTCATTGGGGTAACCAGTGCGACGGACAGCCCGGCAAACATTTCGCCTCTACGAGTCATGATGGCAGATTTCAAAAGTGGTGTTGATCTGAACTTGGTGGAAGAACGTGTGTTGAGCAGCAGGCTACAGATTGTCGACGCCAGTCGCAAATCGACCAGCCAACGAAAGACCAGAAGGCGTTCTTCCGCAGAAATAACATCCTCCGGAATTTCTCGCAGATCGGCTGTCCGGAGCGCCGCGGGGAAAAAACACCAGAGAATCACTCGGGAGGGCTTGAAATTCGTAACCGAGGTTGAACATTGCAGGACAACCCCGACCTTCGCCAGGTTCGCCAACCCTTATTTTTCCGTCCGTCCGTCAGTCAGGTTGTTTTGAAAGTTAACACGATCTTCTTCGTTCTGAAATCGACAATGGCGCAGCAATTGCCATGATGTCTGCTTATCGGTATTTGTAAGTAAAACGGTATTAGAACGTGTCCCTCCTTGTCTTTGGTGAGGCAGTTTCATGCACAACTCTCCTGGAAAAGCGGCAAACAGTCGGCACGGCTTCACGCTCATCGAACTCCTGGTGGTTATTCCCATCATTGCAGTCCTGATGTCGCTCATCCTGCCAGCCGTGCAAAATGCCCGACAGGCTGCCCGTAGAACGCAGTGCCTAAACCGAAATCGCCAAATCGGACTCGCACTTCACGCCTATGCATCGAAGAACAAGAACAATCAGTTTCCAGCTTACGGTGTCTGGGGTGACGCTAAGACCAGCAGCGGATCCTGGACGACCGGGCGAAGCGCTTTGCGGAACTGGGTAGTCGATATTCTTTCCGAACTGGATCGTCAGGACATTTACGACCGTTGGAACTTCGAGGACAAGCATGATGGCACTGTTAACGGTCCTGGTGGAATCAATAATGGCGAATTGATCGAAGAGTACAACATGAGCATTCTGAAGTGTCCCGACGACCAGTCCGCGGATGTTGGTACGGGGGTGTTGAGCTATGTTGTCAATGTCGGATATGCCAACATCGATACGTCGGGCCTTGTCCCAGGGGGGGGCGGCTGGACGGGAGGCTCAAACATTCATCTTTCCACGGACACGGACCTCGACTTCAATTTGGCTGGCGGCGCCAACGACACAGAAGATATGATCATTTCACAACGATCCGGCGTCCTGTGGGAAATGATCATTGACCACGATGGCAGCGGTGCGCCGGCTCCGGCAAAGAACGCCAGTCAGCGGGTTGATTCGATCTACGACGGGTCCAGTAACACATTGCTTGTCAGCGAAAACATCAATGCCGGAGCCAGTCAGTATTGGGGAGACCCCCGGGCGAAGATCTGCACTTTTGTCTATCCGCTGGATCCTCTCAACGTCACCGGTTCAGCAACGGGACTGACAGCAGCTGATTACTACAACACGGCACCGCTTGATCCTCGGTACCCGTTCGCTGTCATCAACGGCGCGCTCTCCGGTCCGGAAGAAATTCGTCCGTTTCCCAACTCGAATCACACGGGCGGCGTAAC
>CALFOL010000236.1 GCA_937919915.1 uncultured Planctomycetaceae bacterium | reverse complement strand
GCGATCTCTTCCAGCTTGCCGCGCAGTTCGTCGATCCTGCTAGGGTCAACTCCCATTTCAAGCATCTTCGAAAGTTGCAACCCTGTCTCCGTCGCATCGCCCCGCAGGATTGCAAGTTCATCGCCAACACTGGCGAGCATCGACGAAAAGCCTGACTCCTTCTCTCTCATCGCTTTAACAAGCGGGTGATTATTCCACACGATTCCTGTATCTGCCGCAACCAGTGCGGCCTGGAACTCTGCCACCGAGCGAGCTACTCGCTGCGTTGGCGTTTCCATTGCAGCCATTGTTTTCCGTAATGCTTCCGTTTTTTTATCTGCTGCATCCGTCGCGGCTGCCAGCTTTGCGGCTTCCGCCGCTGCCGCTGATAATGCTGCGGTTTCTCCGTCAACAGCGCTCTCAGCCTTGACTATCGCAGCCGTAGAGTCTTCCATGGCCTTCGTTATTGCGTTCGTGGCAACAGTTGCCACCACGGCGGACGCCGCCAGGATTGCCCAGCCCTTGGGGCCAGTCAACGACATCGCTACGGCAAGAGCCTTGCTGTATAGCCACGTTGCTAATGTGATTGCCTTCAGCGCTACAGCTGCCACTGTTACGGCTGTTCCGATGAATACAATCGCCGGGGCGAACGCTCGCAATCCAGACACCGCATAAGCGATCGCGTCTGCTGTTTTTATGACTGCCGGTGCCAACCCTTCCGCCAGCGTTCGCAGGAATCCCTCGCCTGATACCTTTACCCTGTTGAACGCATCAGTCAAATCAGCTCCGAGGATTGACTGCGTCTTTGTGACCGTGGCACCGAGTGCGTCTGACTCTTCGGCTAGTGCTCGCATACCTGCCGCACCTTCGTTGATCATTGGGATCAGTGCAGTACCGCCACGGCCAAACACTTCCATCGCGAGAGCCGTTTTTAGCGCTGGGTCTTTGATGTCCTTTATGGCATCCGCGAAGATCCCGAACCGCTCCGTCTGGCTCTTGCCTGATAACTCCTTGGTCGTTATTCCAAGAGCTTCCATCGTTTTTGTGGCTGTCGATAGCCCGCGATCCGCGTCCAGCATCAGCTTCGACATTTTACGCAGCCCGCCTTCGAGCGAGTTGATGTCCGTGCCGGACTGCTCTGCTGCGAAGCCGAGCCGAGATAATTCTTCAACAGCAATGCCGGTACGCTTCGACATTTTGTCAAACTCGTCGCCCGTCCTTGCTAGTACAACGATTGCCGCAGTTCCCATCGCAACCGCTGCCGCTGCCATTCTGTTTACGGTCTGTTCAGCCGACGCCATGCCACTCTGAAACTTTGACGTATTCGCGGTCAGGTTTACGACCAGGTTTCCGATTGATGCCATTAGAGCACAAACTCCCCGGCGGTTGTCCGCGCGTTTGCTGTCAGATGTCCAGGCAGGCCAGCCAGTGCCGCCGCTGTCGATGCGTCGCGGTCTTCGGCAGTTGTCGGCGCGTCCGTATTAACCCACGGCATGGTAACGGATTGTGCGTCTGACTGTTTAGATCCCATTATCATTTGAGCGATCAGTCCCTGCATTTTGCTTTGATGTGCCAGCGGGTAAATCGAGTCAAACGCCTGCCACTCCATCCATTGTGCGTGCCCCATCGCGTCAACCATGGCAGACGGATTGACGACGTAGGGAGTGCCCAGCGACAACAGCAACATCAACTGCCGACTGTTGTCGCTTCGGAGTTTTTTACCGTTTCTTCGATGTCCGTTTCAGTGATGCCGCTTGCTCGTCCAGCGACATTAAATAACCGCTCAACCAGTGCCCCAGACGATGCGCCGAGGCGTTGAACGTCCTCCCGCTGAAATATCCTCACGCCTTCATCGTTGCGGCAGCATTCAGCCACAACACGCTCGCGGAACTCCTCCAGCAACGACTCACGGTTGACGCCCTTGGCGCTTTTTTGAAATTGCTTTTCAAAGCGAGTGCGTTCTGTTGGTGTCATCCCCCAGACAGGAATGACCGCACCGTTGCCAGACTCTGGAAAGGGAACGTCTACTTTTTGCCGTTTCGCAATTTCGAAGAACGCCTCATTCGTCAGAATTTCCCGTGTCATCGTCGTCTACCTCTGGTTGTGTTTCTGTGGGTAAAATCGCGTCGCGAATACCCTTCTCAAATCGTGCCTGCTGTGCCGTCGCTGCCGCAAACTTAGCATTGAAGACATCCAGTCCCCAGCCACGAGCCGCCAGTGCTGCCGTACACTCATCATCGGCAGGCGTAGCAATACCCATCATGACAAGCTGAAATGCGTCTTTGTGATCGATCACTGTCCCAGCGGGCAACAGCCCATCGATAATCAGTGACTTGTCCGTGCGGCTTGTTGGCCGTCGCGTCGATATTAGTTTTGCTTTCACTTGTCAGGCCTTATGTTGCATAGGTTGGCAGGCCGTTAGTTTTCAGGCTTACCGATAGCTTAACACCGTCATCCATCGCAACGGAGACACCAATGCCAACGCCCGCGATCTTGAACGGCATAGTAGTTGCGCCCGTATCGGCGAACGTGATCTGCCCGTCGAGCTGGTTAGCAACCACCGTTGTTGGTGTCGTGATTTCGTCGGTGAATATCTGCTGACTCGCCGTAGCCGGTAGGAACCAGATTTCAGCGTCTACTGTGCCGCCTTCTGAATATCCTGTGGCCAGATACTCGTGGCCCGCGCCTGATGTGTTCAAGTTCGTGTATTTAAATGTTTCCGACTCCGCACCACTGTGGTCAATCGAAATCACTTCCGCCATCGCAGTTAGAACGGTGGCTACGTCAGCCGATAATACGGACCCTTTTGAAATTGTTGGCATAGCTGCCGCTCCTTATTGTTTAAGTTTCTTGGCTTCTTTTTCGATCATCGCTGCGATCTTCAGTCGCATTTTTATCATCGCCGCACCGCTGCTCTGAATGAACCCAAATGCCACCGCTGGTGATGCTGGCATCTGTCCACGGTTTGCGCCACTTCGGGTAGTTCTGGCTTTCGTTCCCATGAAATACCAGTGAGCGTTTTGCTTACTGATGCCCACGCCGCCACCAGTTGGCGAGTGCTCTTTTCGTTTACCGACTCCGGCACCCACTTTGGCAACCGTCTGCCCTTGCTTGCGTCGCCGCTTGAATCGTGCCGCTATCGTTGCCCGTGCTGACACATTGTCTGTGTTCGCCCGAATTCCTTTTCTTACCTCACCCAACCCCGCACGAATGCCGCTACCCACTGCTTTTTGCGCAACCTTATCGCCTAAGATTTTCAAGTTGCGATCGAGTTGCTTATCGCCCGTCAGGAACTCAGTCATAGCGGATCTCGTTTCCGGAAATGTCGAACCCGTTAGGCGTTGAGACAATAAACGCTGCCGCCCCGTCCTTGCGAGTCCGAATGCGATACTGAGTCCTTCCGGTATCGCTCCAATCCCAGTGACTTAATCCCATTTCGAGTTGTTCAACGGTATAAGCGTAAGTCGTCCCGTCGATGCTCCGGCTGATGATGTCGCCGATAGCTGGCTCTCCGATTGTCAACGCTGCTGCGTTTATCAACCAATCAACCAACTCGACGACAGTTTCCTGCCCCACATGCCCCATCGTTCCGAATCGCGTTGTGCCCTCAATCGCACGACTGATCGTGAGAACGGTTGCACCTCGCGTATAGGTGACGGACGCCCCGGCACAATGCCGGGACGCTGCTAACCCTGCTTTCAAGGCTCGCTCATGTGGGGACAAGGTCACCGCTACACCTCAACCGCTTCAGTGATGGTAATCGCGTCAGTCGTAAACAACGGAACGCCGAATGCCGAGTCAGGGAACGGAGCGGGCGAACCTGTTGGGTTCGTGGCCGTTCGGCCCTGCTGGAGTTCCTTCCGCATCGTGCGGTTGGTAATCATGAAGTCTGGAAGACTGCCAGCCGGGAAGACTGCCAGTAGATCGGAAATCAGATCGTCAGTCAGTGGCTTGGTATCTGTCGTGACTGACAGGTTTGCAATCCGACCGATACTGTACTTGCCGCCGAGTTGAAGCCCGATGTACAAACTAGCTGGTGTGTAGTACACCGGATGGTTTGTGTCATTCGCTTCAGTAACGATCGTGTCACCCAATGTGACGCCTTGCGACATCGGCGTTACGAGTTTGACGTCATTGTCACCCGCCTTGATAGCGTACAGACTGGACTGCTCCGCCGCGGTCGTTCCGCCAGCACCGATCACCATGTCATCAGCCAGTGCGTCAAGATTCGATGAACCAAGCATGCCAACGAAACCAGACGCATCGCCGGGACTTGTCACGCCGTAGATAACCTGTTTTTCAAGCAGGAACAACGCCGCGGCCAGGTGCCGGATGCCTTCCCGTGCAATCAGGTCTTCCGGTCCGTTTCTCCAGGCGTTCGCCACGGCGTAATCGACACGCCAGGAGAAGTCAAGGATTGTGCAAGTCGCACTGACAACGGTATCGATCGAGTGATCGTAGTCACGTCCAGCATTCGGCGAACGAAACCCAACGACAGGTGCACCAGTGTACGTGTTGTACTTGTGCGTTTCTGAACCGTCGGACGTGTCAGAGATTGGAAGCCGTGCGACCAGTGGAGACTGGTTTAAGACTTCCGAGGTAGTAGTGGGATCAACGTCGAGTGCGTCGGAAACGAAGTCCGCCACTGTGAATAAATCGTTAGCCATTGTGGCTCCTTCTTATTTGTTTGTCTGTGTGAATCACCGGCAACGATTGCCCGTGTCAGTTGTCTTCGTAACGCTTCCCGCTAATGCGGATCTTGCTTGAGAGGCTTTTCTTTCCTGCCGGTGCGTCCTGATAGGCTTCGCCGTAGCTCGCCGCTTCTTCTTCGCCGGTGTTCAGGCTGTTCAGAGTTTGCTGAAGCTCGCCGACTTGTGCCTGCAACCCTTCAACTCGTTTGTTTAGCTGCTCAATGTGACGGGTCTGTGCATCGCTAAACGATACGCCTTCACCGAACCACTTCGCGCCGTTGTCAGAACCAAACGATTCAGTGAACCGATTCAGCTCTGCCGCGAATTGCTCACGGGTTGGCTGCGGTTCTGCCGCTGGTGTTTCCACCGTTTCAATGTCTTTCGACATAGGATCACTTCCTTTCTGGAGAGTGAGATTGTGACGAGTTAAAAAACGTGATACTGCGGCAGAAACGCGGTCAGCATCCACACTCAAACACGCCAAGTCGGGCCGCTCGTCTGACAGCCCTAGCGCGTATTCCATAAGCGAATCAGCTTCGCTTGCTATTTCCTGCTCCCGGTGAAACAACCCGTTAGGATTAGCCGCCGGTTCATCGACAACGTCGCCTGCTCGCAATCGCGAAAGCCTCGCGTGACTGAAGTTGTTTCTGTTGTCCTCATCTGGACTAACGAAGCGATTATTCTGAGTGTTCTCGGCGTAGTGCTGTTCGCTGGCTTCCATATCGTGCTCGAACACGATCGACAGCCCGAACGCTTCCGGATCTTCCTCGGCCAGAGTCATTACGTAATCGGCCAGATTGCCGTCTGGTGTTTTCGTGGCCGCTTCCGCAAAATGCAGATCCGCGTAAACCTGCTCGCCGACTGTCTGTGCATTCGTCAGCCTGCCGAGGTAACGCCCCATACCATCGGATGACAAGCCTGGATGTGTGAATCGTGCTTTAACACCGCCGCTTGCCGCCTGACTGGCATTGATTGCACCAGTCACGTCGGAAAGAAAGTCTGCATCAATCCACATCTCATGTCCCAACGCTTCGCCGCGTGTGATGACAGAAACGCCTCGGATAATGCCAGCGCTAAACATGCCGCCCGTTCGATCGACAGTACCAGCACCGTGAGACACTGACGCCCGAAAGTATTTCAACGGTTGATTGATTATTTCGTCTGGTGTCATGATCTGCCCCGGCTGTTGTTTGGTTGTGGCGGTTCTTCTTCAACGACTGGCACCGGCTGCATAACGAATTCGAGCGGAACGCCCTTTTCCGTTGCGTATGCCATCGCCTTAGCAATCGCGTCCACGTTTTCCTCGTATTCGCCGCGCCCGGTCTCTTTGCAGATCCGGTACGGGTTGTCGAGTCCCGCCTTGATAGCAGCAACAGCCCCGTTGATCTCTTTGGCAGGGTCCCACCACGGCATCCCACGGT
>CALFOL010000235.1 GCA_937919915.1 uncultured Planctomycetaceae bacterium | reverse complement strand
GGACAGCGCGCCAGGACACGGCCGATGTTTGTGAACACGGCTGTGACGCAGCATCGTCCTGGCCGTGCGGCACGACGCAACGCTCCCGGCACCAGTCGCTGCGGACGAAGTGCGAAGCTGAACAGATGCCCCAGCTCCAGACGTTTGATCTGATTCATTTCTCTTTGGATTCCGTCCAGCAATAGCTCGGGATCGCTCATGGCGATGCCGTCGCAGCAGGCATGATGAAGCTGAATCAGCACATCAGATCTGTTTTCATACAGCCGCACAAAGAAACGCAGGCCGTATTCGGCCGTAATGTCCAGCTGCCGCATCTCTGGTTCTGGCTGATGGTCACCGTCTGTCCATGTGATTTTCGGGGCGACATCCCCTACGCGCCACACGTATCGCTTTTGTTTTTCCACAACAGCGTGCAGCAGCGGGTGACTGCCAATGGCGACACAAGCGGCCGATTCGAACGCTGCGCGGACTAGTCTGCCTTCGAAACGTAATCGCACGAAACAACTGACGGGATAAGCCGAGCTATCCTGATGCAGCATCAGTTCTTCAAAATGTGTAAGTGGAATAGTTTCTGACATGACCGGGCTCGATGCTCAGGAATCGGTTGGCCACGTGTTCTGGCTAACCCAATTCACCTTCGGTGGTTCTTGCCAGACGCTTGCCGTGGAATGGCTGATGTTGAGTGCTTTGGACTACACCAGGATGCCCGGAGACGCAAGGTAATTGTAATCTGCGCAACAGTAGCATCAATGAGGTTCTGGCTGCTCCGAGAACGTGTTCTGTAGTGAATGTGGCGGTTGCAGGAGGTCGTCACGCGCGAATCGCGAGCTACCGCCGCAGATTTTCTGTTGGTACTGCACGGAATAGTCTTAGCAGGAACAGCAGCACGACCAGGCATCCGAACGAAAAACCGATGAGTCCCAGTACGGATGGCCAGTGACCGAAGATATCACGCATTGTAAAATAGTCGGCCCACAACCATCTCCACGTGCATAACACAAGATACGCAGAGCACGTCAGGTACGGGCCGTAGGCGACAAAACTCCGACCATTGACGAGTTTTGTAAACGCTCCGATAAAGATTCCTGTCAACGGTGCAATTGCCAGCACACACAGCGTTGGTTGCCAGCCCATGAATGCGCCGATGAGTGCCATCAGCGTCACGTCGCCGCCGCCCAGTGCTGGATAGCCCAGAATTTTTCCCGACACCCAGCGGATCAGCCACGTGATCGATGCTCCGGTCAGGCTACCAGCGACTGTCCATGCGAGGCCGTGCAGATGCTGATGGCGCTTCATCCATTCTGGAAGATACGGACCGTAGAGACTGACATACGCTTCGTCCCAGTTAACCCAAACATGAATCATCTGCAGTTCGCCGACTGCAAACGCTGCGACAAAGGCGATCAAAATCCCCGGATAGATCACCTCATCCGGAATCACATAGTCCAACAGGTCAGTGACCGTGGCGACCCACAGCAGGAAGATGAAGACCAGGTGAAACGGCAGACGACCCGTCAGAAGAATTCCGTCGGGGCGTACTTCATGAAGTGCCTGGCACGCGATGTCGGGATCCAGCAGGCAGCGGCTGTAAACGTAGAACAGTCCGCTCAGCGCGACGGCGGATGCTAAATGCCAAATGACTGTTGGTGACTGACCACAATCACAGCGAACGGGTCTTGCGCTGAACCAGCGAGTTTGAGCGGACACTGTTTGTTGACAGGCGGAGCATCTGATCAGGCCGCCCGAATTCATATCTGCAAGTGTCGATGCACTCCAGCCCGCTGCCAGTCTGCCAAGAAGGCAACCGATTCCAGAGATAAAAAAAAGTTCCAGAGCCATAACTGAGACCGGTGACACAAAAAGCCGCGGACGAAACCAAATTCCAGGGACGATGCTTTGGTGTACGTGAAATTAGCAGAATTCGCCAGAGAAATGCCCAATTCGATTCAAGTCCTGCCCAAATCCTGAGCACTCTGCCGCCAATTTAGGCGATGCGAATCGATCATGTTCCGGAAATGCAGGTAACTCCGAAATGGCACGCGAGTTGCCTACAGACTATCTGGAGCCAGGTCGCAAGCCTGGGATTTTCTCTGTTTATGCGCGCTGGTTCTTACAGGAAAGCAAGGCGAAAATGAAAAAGATTGAGGCGATTATTCGGCACTATAAACTTGAGGACGTCAAGACGGCGCTGACTGCGATTGGCGTACAGGGCATGACGGTGTCGGAAGTCCGAGGTTTTGGACGGCAACGCGGTCACAAAGAGACGTATCGCGGGGCAGAGTATACTGTGGACTTTATGCCCAAAGTGAAAATGGAAGTCGTGGTTCCAGAAGGTGACCTGGAAGCGGCTGTGAACTGCATTTGTGAATCAGCACGCACTGGTCAGGTTGGCGACGGCAAGATTTTCGTCTCTTCGCTGGAACAAATTGTACGAATTCGTACAGGTGAGAGTGGCGCCGAAGCGATCTAGTTTCGCTGGGTTCTGTCCGCGATCTAACGTATCCTTAAAGCAGCCGGGGAAATCTTTTCCCTGGCTGCTTTTTTCGTCTTCAGCCACGGACTCATCACGGTGACCATGGATTCCTCTTCCGGCATTGATTTTTCCAATCCTCAGCAGCGCCACGAACTTGTGGCCGCCAAACGTCGGGAAGTTGCGGCTCGGCAGGCAACTGGCGAAAACGGGATTGAAATCTGCAACTGGTACTCGGACCAGATGGACTATCTGCTGCAGCAGATGATGCGGCAGTCATTGGCCGCTTATGATATTCCCGACGGCGCTGAGTATGCTCTGATTTGCGTTGGCGGAAACGGCCGCCGCCGCCCTGCCCCGTATTCAGATGTCGACCTGCTGGTGGTCTGCAGTACGAGAGCTTTGGCACAGCTGCAAGCTGTGCTGTCCGTGTTTGTTCGCGACTGCTGGGACACGGGTCTGCAATTGGGACACAGCATTCGTACTCCGGACGATGTCGTTCGGTTTGCGAATGAAGATGTTCAGTTCGCAACCTCGTTGGTAGATATGAGGTTCCTGATGGGCAGGGAAAAGACGTTTCGTGCATTGAGTGATTTGGTGCAAAAAAAGGTGTTCCGAAATCCGGTGGATCGCTTTATTAATGCCTGCGTCGCGTCACGGCGAGAAGAATGGCAGGCTCGCGGAGATTCCGTGAATCAGTTGGAGCCCGACGTCAAACGCTCACCGGGCGGACTTCGCGATCTGCATTTGATTCGATGGGTGACATTCGCGCAATTCAGCGATTCGGATCCGTCGACGTTGCTGGAACATAACTCGATTCGTACACAGGAACTCGCTGTGCTTAGCCAGGCGGACGAATTTTTGACGTCGCTTCGGCTGGAACTGCATTGTCGAGCTGGACTAAAACAGGACGTTCTGACTCGCGATTTGCAGCTGGAAATTATCCGCAGTCGTGGTGAAGAAGGGGAGGACTTTCGCAAGGCGATTGAAAGCTTCATGCGGGAGTATTTTCGTCAAACATCCCGCGTGGCGGAGATCGCACGGCGGGTGACCGAGACCGAACATCGTCCGAGCTTGCTGTCGCGAATCAAAAGCGTGATTCTGTCTCCGCGAAGCCCCCGGGGCTTCAGTATTCAGGACGGACTGTTAAACGCAGATGACAACTTTATTGCCTCGATGCGAAAGACCCCGGAACGAGTGATGGAGGTGTTTGCAACAGCTGCACGGCACCAACTTGCTTTGCCTGCGGAACTGCGGCGCGTGATCGGGAAGGTGGCTGCAAGGCTGCCGGCTGAACCGAGCCGAAAGTCGTGCCATCATTTCCGCGCCGTGCTGCGCGCCGGAGCTGGTCTGCCGCTGACGCTGCGTGCCATGTACGAAACCAAAGTGCTGGACTGGTTGATTCCGCAGGTTGCAGAAATTCGGTGCCTGATGCAGTTCAATCAGTACCACAGCTATACCGTTGACGAACACACACTGAAGACGATCGACGAAGTTGTTGCTTTTGCTGACGACGAGAGCCCGGTCGGTGCGGCGTACGACGCTGTGCGACACAAAGCGACGCTGCATACCGCGTTGATTCTACACGATATTGGCAAAGGGCGTGACGGCGATCACAGCATCATTGGCGCAGAGATTGCCGAAGAAGTCGGAGCACGTCTGCAGGTTGCGGAACACAAAAAACAGATGATGATGTTTCTTGTGCGGCAGCATTTGGTCATGCCTGATATCGCGTTTCGTCGGGACCTGACCGAACAGACAATGCTGATCGATTTCGCCAGAATGGTAAGTGCCCCGGAATCGTTGCGCATGCTGTATGTGCTTACTGTTGCCGATATCAAAGCTGTTGGCCCGGACGTCTGGACGGACTGGAAAGGTGATCTGCTGGCCGATCTGTACAATCGAACAATGTTGATTCTCAGTGGCCGACCGATCAACCATCTGGAGCGAGAACGTCTGCAGCTTGTGCGTGAGTATGTGAAGTCGAATGCACGAACCAGTGCCGACAATGACATCAACGAATGGGCGGAATGGATCGATCGTCAGCTGGATGCTCTGCCGCCATTCTATCTGATGATGGAAGACCCAACGCGGATCGCGCAGGATCTTGAGAACATTCGTCAGTTGTCAGAACAGGAAGTCCGCATCGAGGGTACGTACGAAGAGGAAACTGACACTGTCACGTATCGAATCGTCGCCAGCAGTCGTTACGAAGGTGGTAGTTTTCACAAAATCTCGGGTGTGCTGTCCGGGCTTCGCATGGACATTCATGGAGCTCAGTCGTGCACGACTCATGATGGCACGCTGATCGCTTCATTTCGGATCAGTGACAACGACTTCATTGGGCGGGTTTCTGAGTATCGCATCCAGGAAGTCTGCGATGCCTTATCGGACGTACTGACCAACAAGACGACGGTGGAACATATCTTTCGTCGCAGCGGCCTGTTTCGGCTCAAGAAGAACAAGGTGATTCAACCCGTGGCGCCGCATGTGTCGATCGATAACGATTGCTCTGAGAATCACACAGTCATCGACGTGTTTGCGATGGACAGTCCTGGTCTGCTGTACACTTTGGCTTTGGTTCTGCACCAACACAACCTGTCCGTTCAGTTGACGCGGATCGCCACCAACGTTGACCAGGTAGTGGATGTGTTTTACGTTGTTGATCAGGATGGTCACAAAGTGACTGACGGCGAGAGACTGCATCCGTTGTGGAAGAATCTCATGGACGAACTGCAGCAGCTGCAAGAGGACTATATCGGGAAATGACGTGAGTAGTGCCTCGCTTGCGCTAGGTCAGGTATTCGTCGCTGCGTTTGCCAGAACGCGGACAGTGCCGCAAATCCGTCGTCTGGCAACGGCAGCTACGACCACAGGAACTAAACTGCTCTAATCTGCGTCAGGGTTGCCGTTGTGTTGAAAGTTGCCGTCATCATTCCTGCGTTGAACGAAGAATCGCAAATTCGGGCAGCCATCGATAGCGCCAATGCTGCCGGCGCTGATGAAGTCATTGTGGTTGACGGCGGTAGCTCTGACCGAACGGTCGAGTTAGCGTCCGCAACAACGACCGTTATTCATTGTGAGCGTGCTGGCCGCGCGGCTCAACAGAACGCGGGGGCCGTTGTGGCATCCAGCGATGTGATGCTGTTCCTGCATGCCGATTGCCGGCTGAGTTCGACATCATTGTCCGAACTGCGTGAACGTTGCCAACTCGCGTCCGAATTTGCAGCAGGGTGTTTTCGACAACGCATTGATCATCCAGGTGTGGCCTATCGTATCACGGAAGCAGGCAATTTGTGGCGAGTTCGATTGTTAGGCTGGGCGTACGGAGATCAGGGGATTTTTGTGCGAGCCGACTTGTTTCGTGAAATCGGTGGGTTTCCGGATGTGACGTTTCTGGAAGACCTGTTGCTAATGAAAGCACTTAAACGCCGCGGCCCTTTTCTGTTGCTGAACAACCGGATTACCGTGTCGGCGCGGCGCTGGCGACGACGCGGTTTGCTTCGCCAGACGTTGCGAAACTGGGCCATCGTGATGGCGGCTCAGCTGGGGGCGTCGCCCGACTGGCTGGTGAAGTTCTATCCGAATGATCGATAGTTGTTGTGTTCTGACGCCACCGTTCTGATTGTGGCGCCTGTGTTTCGCGGCTCGGCAATGGTGACCTGCATGCGATGCATCGACTTGATATCGAACACTGCTCGCTGGATGGCAAGGGCGTCGTCTTCACTGGCGGCAGGAATGCAGGCCGTTGGTCCCCAGGACGATTGGACTGCGCCGCGGATACCCTGGTGTCTTAGTTGTTCGGTAAGTTCGCGGATGGATTCGTCAGAGAAAACGCCTCCCTGAGCTGCGGCGTAGTAACTCCCTACCATTTCGCCGTATGTTGCCAGTGCTTCCCGGAATTTCGCCAGGTTGTGTTGTGCTAATGACGGCAGGATACTGTTGTTGATCAGGCTGTCGAACTTTTGAACCAGTTCGGCGTCAAGAAATTCCCGCTCGCCGAAGAAAGCTTCTTCTGTGCTGCCGGAAAGTCCCTCGCTGGCGATCGGGGTCAGCAGCACCATCCGCCATTCCTCGGGGAATGAAATCCGCTGAATCCTGTTGCTGGTGCGGCCTTCGTCGACAATGAAGCCACCGTGGTCGAAACCGAACGTGCCGATGGCTGACCGTTGGCGACGGCCGAGTTTTGCGGCCAGCGATTCGATTGTTGTCGGACGTGGTTCTCCTGACAACAAGACAAACGCCGCGGTCAGGGACAATGTGAGCTGAGTGCCAGAGCCCAGGCCGGCATGGTGATCGACCTCACAGCGAGTGGTAACCTGAACGGCAGGCAGTTGTGGATACAGTTGTCGAAACTCTGACAACAATCTGGCGGCTCGCTCCGCGACCGCAGGCGAAGTGTGCAGCAGGTCCTCAGTGGAATCCGGAATGACGGCGACATTGATCTGCCAGACCGGCTGATTCAGCATCAGGCCCAGGCCGCCATAGTGCCAGTCGCTTTCCGGTGGAGCGCACAGCAATCCGAAGTGCAGGCGAGATCCCGTTGTGATGTCAACGCGCGTCACGCCGAAGGCCCTTCTTTGTAGAAGTTGTCGATGTAGTCCTGCAGTATTTTGAAGGCAGCCAGTTCTTCTTTTCCGCCTGTCTTTTCCACTGCGGGCGACAGAAAGTTCACAGCGGATGTTACCTCTTCACGTGCAATGATGTGCAGCCGCGTTGCCAGAATGGCCGTTTCGATAATCGCATGTCGAGCCCGATTGAATCCCCGAAACGGCCTTCGGACACCAGCATGCACGACGTCGGCGGTCATTTCTGATCGTTCATGGGTGGTGTCGATGGCGGTGATGTTGAATTCGAACCAGCGACAGCAGTCGTCCAGAACAAATCCTTCGATCTTCTCGGCCGCGACGGTGTCGGGCGTTGATGTCAGGCGCCGAATGGCAGCTTCTGCAATGATCGTGATGCTGTCGACAATGTGGAAGACACCTCGCTGGGTCTGCAGCAGGTTCTGGAATGTCGTTGATCCAGCCCACGGGCGCAGCGTGAACGACTGGAAATCACCATGAACAATCGGACCCATTGGGGCGATGTTTAGAGTTCCGTCGCTGTCAGTGCTTGTCAACAGGCCTTCCACGATCATTGCGGAAGTCTAGCAGACGCTGTTTGACTCTCCAGTGTGGCAGGACATGTTGTGGCTGAACCTGTTGGTGCGGACTCCGAATATCCAACGCGGAACAGGGAATGTCAAAAAGGCACGAAGACATCGGGAGCTCACAATAAGCAGGCGCTTATATGTTTTCGCACATAATAACCTACGACTTATCCTTGCCCTGCAGACTGGGGCTGTCACTGATATGTGCGTTTATTTGTGGGCGGGTGCTTACCTTCAGCACCCATTTGTGGCCGTGTTAGCGGTTGATGCCCACGTAGAAGCTAAAGATGCGTTCGTCGTCGAATTCAGCACTCTTGACAGGGAAGCCGAAGTCGAATGCCAATGGCACTGGCCCCATGGCTGGGACAACAACTCGCAGGCCCACACCCACTGTCACGCGGAAGTTGTCGACGTTGAAGTCGTTTTCCACGGTACCGAAATCTGTGAAGGCCACCATGCTGATCATTTCGTCAGCGGTTACTGGAATGCGGTATTCTGCCGTACCCAGGACTTGTGCGTTGGCTCCAACTGAGATGTTATCGCCAGGGCCGCCTGCTCGCGGCGTCACGCCTCGAAACGCAAAACCTCGAAACGACTGAAAGCCGCCCGCAAAGTAGCGTTCGAAGACCGGTGTGTCGTCGCCGCTGTAGCCGATGTTTCCGGCGACTGTCAGCACATGTTTGCCGCTGCCATCTGGTCGACGGAATGTTGTGAAGTACTGTCGAGCATCCAGTTCGAATCGCGAGTAGTTGAAGTCACCAAAAACCTGTTCAAACTTGCCGGTCAAAAAGTGGCCTTCTGATGGCAGCATCGACGAGTCACGAGTGTCATGTGATACCGATACTTCACCACCTGACAAAAAGTTACTGCCGCGGACAGCTTCCAATGCCGGTACTGATACCGTTCCGCCACTGGCGATTGTTCCTCTCGGGTTGTTGATTTCAATATCTTCCAGTCGAAGGGCCCCACTGATCGACCATTCCGGTGTCAATTGTTTACCCAGAGTTATGCGTCCACCGACTCGCGTTTCGTCCCAGTCAGGATAGAACCGGTTAAAGTAGAAGCCGCTCAGTCCCAGACTGTAGTCGCTGTACATGAAGTAGGGATCCGTCCAGCTGATCGCATAGCGACTTACCTGGTCACCAGGAGCTGCCTCCAGACGAAATCGCTGTCCGCCACCCCGCCAGGCTTTGCCTTCGATGATGTCAGCGAACGTTGCAGGTGGTCGAAACAGATCGAAGTTGCGTTCATCCCAGACAAACGAACCCACAATTCCCGCGTCGCTGTTGACCCCAGCACCGATCATCAGACGCCCCGTGCGACCTTCGGCGGCTGAAACATTGATGTCGACCCATCCAGGCGGTAATGCCTGAAACTGATTGTTGTAAGGGCTGCCTTCCAAAACCAGGTCGCCGCGATTCGGTGCCGGGGCGTCATAGAATTGACTGTTCGGGCTTTGGCCCCGGATGATCGTGTCGCGTGGCTGCGTGAACGACGGAACCAACAGGGCATCCTGTGTCTGATTGAAGATGTTGGCAGGCTTCGCAGCGGAATACTCGATCACGCGCGGAGTGTTGCTGTCACCGATGAACGATACCGCCGGAGCTGGTTCCGGCGGGGATTGTTCACGTGCAGGACGCGGACCTGCGGTCGGAAAAGTCGAATGACCGTACCCGACGAATGGTCGCGGGGCTGTATTTGGATCCCCGAAGGCGTCTGTCCAGGATGGCTGGTATCCGACACCGTTCTGGCCTCGGACATTACGAGATGACGAGACATTCATGATCGAATTCTGATCGACGGGTACGACGTCGACAGTCACATTTTCAAGAATACTGCTGCCAGCGATGCGTGACCTGCCACGCCCAATAAGTCGGGGATTGGCTTTGTCACCTGGTTCGATCTGAAGTTGATTTACCGCGATAACTGGTTTCGTGTGTGGATGTTCACCCTCCAGTAAGACGTTGACATTGCGGACGTAACACACACGGTCTTCGTCGATTTCAAATTCAATGTCTACGATTCCGGGTTGCTCTGTGTACTTCGGAACAGGAACCACGGACGCAAAGTAATGGCCACGTTCACCATACTTTGACAACATGAACTGTACGTCTTTCGAGAGTGCCAGTGAGTTAAAATACTGACCCTTGCGCAGTTCTGCGATTTCTCGCAGTTGCTGCGGTTGCAGGACGTTGCAGCCATTCAGGCTGATGTTTCTGACTTTGAACGGCACGCCTTCGTTAATCGTGTATTCCAGGCGAACGCTGGATCTGTCTTCTGAAAACTTTGGTTCACCTTTGATGTCAACATCGAAGAAGCCCAAGGCCAGGTAGTACTGTTTTAGTGAATCAACGTCGTGCGCAACACTCTCCGGTTTGTAGATGCCGCCGAAGAAACCGAACAACGCTTCTTTGCTCTTCAGTTTGGTTCTCAGTCGAGCAGCTGCCGGAGACAAACCAATAGCTCCATCTTTGGACTCTCGCTCGTGTATCAGCCATGTCAAAGAGTCGGTGAGCTTGTTGCCTGACTTGCCCTGTCCGACAAACGTGAAGCCACGTTCCTGTACCCGAACTTTTGGACCTTCATAAATGCGAAAAATGACTTCTCGATGTGAAGGGTCTCCGCCTTTCACGAGTTCCACCCGGGCGAAGTAGTATCCACGCTCTTTGTATTCCTGCTCAATCCGATTCACGGCCTCGCTATTGGCCAAATGATCGAATGGGCTGCCGACTTTTAGTCCTGTCCATGACGCCAGTTCCTTCAACTTCAGCTGCTTGATTCCGATGAACTGAACGCGCCGCACGATGGGTCTTTCGTGCACCTTAAAAACCAACACAGCACCATCAGGACCGTCTTCGAATCGTTCGGCGACGCTATAAAACCACCGTGTCATCATCAGACTGCGTTTGTCTTCGCGCACCTGCCGATTAGAAACGGCCCGATTTGGCTGAGTGATAATCTTTTGCAGAATGGACGACGTCGGAATTGTCTCGTTGCCTTCAATGCGCACGTCGACAATCGTGGCGGGAAGCTCTTCAGCAGTCAGTGGGACAACAACGCCAACGACGGTTGCAATCAGGACTGCCAATGCCATCGGCACTGAACTGAAGTGACCTGTTTTGATGTTTGTTTTGACAGAAGACATATCGGCTTCTCGTTCCCGAAGAATCGGTGCGCCAGTATTGCTTAGAGGAAACAGCACTGGTGCAGTGTTCGAGACTGGATTCGGGGAGGTGAGGAGTGGAGAAAGACAGGCGTCAGGAGATGAGAGATAGGGTGGCGTCGAGCAAATTGTCGACTCCAGGGGACGTAGCAATACCGGGATTCGCGGATCGCCTCAAGATGAGTCTTGCGACTTACGGGTGGGGCGCACTTGAAGTCGCAGGAATTGCCGAAAGTCTGTTTCGTGGATGGCAATCCCCACGTTGTTATTGCGGCGGCTGCTGATGTTGCTGCTTCTGCTGCTGATATTCGAATCGTCGTCGCAGTGGTTCGTATCTGGATCGCAGCGTCTTGCGGACCCAGAGTTCGCGAATTGCCTGTTTTTCCAGGTCGGTGAGTTGCCATGAGATTTCGCTGGCATGCAGATGACTGGTGATTTGCTGCAGAATGATCGCCGCGGAGACTGAGATATTGAAACTCTCAGTGAAGCCAAACATTGGAATGTGGATCCGATCATCCGCTTCGGCAATGGCGAATTCACTGACACCAACCTGCTCTGCCCCAAGCACGATTGCCGTTTTTCCGGTGACGGAAACCGCTTTCAGCGGAGTGCTGTCCTGCCGCGGCGACGTCGTCAGAATACGGTAACCATCTGCCCGCAGTTTCGAAAAACAATCAGCGGTGGCGGTGTTCACTGGCGGAGATGGGGGCTGATCAGCCTTATTGATGTCATCCTGTGCGGCGTTGTGGCTGGCGTAACGATGAATCGTCAGCCATTTACTGGCGCCCAGCGCAATGTCCGGGTTCGGATTGAATTCGTTTCTCGATTCAATCACATGCACATCCTGCACGCCAAAGCAATCACAGGTTCTCAGGCAGGCGCTGGCGTTAAACGGGTCGTAGATGTTTTCGAGCACAACAGTCAGATGCCGCGTACGATGCTCCAGAACTTCTTCGAATCGCTGCAGGCGATTGTCGGAAACACATTCGCGTAAAAACGTTTCGAAGTTGTCAGACATCGGTTGTTGATTGCAGACGGAACATCATTGGAGGAAGACCGTCGATTTGGATTCTCCAGCCCTGGAATGGTTTTACGCAGCTTTTGAGTGAATCGCAAGATTCTGCGTCGCAGCAGCTTCCTGATTATGAATGAACAGATCCCGAGACGGGAACGGAATCGTAAAGCCATTTTCGTCGAATGCCAGTTTGATTTGCTCGATCAAATCAAAGCGGACATCCCAGTATTCGCGGCTAAGAACCCATGGCCGGACGACGAAATTCACAGAACTATCGCCAAGTTCCGACACGGCAACAATGGGTTTCGGAGATTCCAGCACGGACTCATGGTTCTCAACTATTTCCAGCAGCATCGCTTTGACGGCTCGGATGTCATCGTTGTAGCCGCAACCGATGACCAGGTCGATGCGGCGTTCGCGTTCCGCAGAGTAGTTCTGGATCGTACTATCCGTGATTTTTCCGTTGGGCACAATAATTCGCACGTTTTCCAGCGTTAGCAGGATGGTACTGAAGATTTGAATCTCAACAACAGTGCCGCGATTTTCGCAGACCTGCACAACGTCTCCCACACGAAACGGTTTGAAGAACACCAACATCACGCCAGCGGCCAGATTTCCGAGTGAGCCCTGCAACGCCATTCCGATGGCGAAACCAGCAGCAGCCAGCATGGCTGCCAGAGATGTCGGGTCGACGCCGAGGTGCTTAAGTGCCGCAGCACAGACAGCAACCAGCAACAGCATATAGATCAGATTGTTCAGAAATCCAAGCAGAGTTTCATCCACACGAGCTCGCCGGGCAGCGTTCACGATGCTGCTCGTGACGAGTCTTGCGACCCAGCGTCCGATGATAAACACGGCGATGGCCTTGGCCAGACCGCCACCGTGTGTCGTGATCAGCTGAATCCCATGACTAAGGGTTGCGTGCTGAGAAATCCAGTCGACCGTGATGGAGAAAAATCGAGCCGGAGTTACTTCTATTTCGGCCACTTCGGCCTGCGAAAGAGTGCTGATTTGCAACCAATTCATTATCTGAACGCTCCGTTCCATCGAAACTCATCGCGAACCCATTCGCGTATTGGCCGCAATTTACGCGAAGTGGCAGAATGGGTAAACACGATTTGCGACTCGTCCTCGACTTGCCTGTTTTTCGCAACGTTTCAGATATCGCTCAGCTGTTGAATTGCCCAGGTGGCAGCCTCGCTTACTAAGGGGCTGCCGTCCTGGGTCAGTGTCTGCAAAAGCGGCAGCGTTTCGGTTTTGCCGACATTCGCCGCCACGATCGCCGCGTTGCGAACGATGACGTCGCGTCCAGTCCGTTCCAGAGGTGTCCCACCGAACCTAAGTTGAAAGCTCGCCTCATCGAAGCTCAGCAGTTCCAGCAGATCCAGCTGTTTCAATTCATCCCGCAGTCGAAATTCCGGCAGGCTTTCGGAAGGAGCGAAACGATTCCATGGACACACTTCCTGGCAAATATCACAGCCGAAAATCCAGTCGCCGATTCCTTTGCGCAGATCGTCAGGAATGGGTTTGTCGCGGCGTTCGATTGTCAGGTAGCTGATGCACCGGTTGGCATCCAGCACGTGTGGTTCTGGAAATGCGTCGGTCGGACACGCGTCCAGACATTTTGTGCAGCTGCCGCAGAAGTCTCCCTGGAACGGTTCGTCGTAGCTGAGTGTTTCTGATGTCAGAATGGCACCAATGAAGAACCAACTGCCGATGTCGCGACTGATCAGCATTGTGTTCTTGCCAAACCAGCCAATTCCGGCCAGCCTTGCGAAGTCCCGTTCCAGCAAGGGGGCCGTATCGACAACGACGCGAGACTTTGCCTGAGGCCGTGTCTGATGAATCGTCGTCGCCAGCTTTTTTAAGTTGCGCCGCAGGACCGAATGGTAGTCTTCGGATCCCCACGCATAGCGGGAGATCCGAACGTCGCTCTTCGGGGGGGCAGAGTTGTGATAATTTAACGCGACCACGATGACACTGCGTGTTTCCGGCAGAACGCCGTCCGGATGCTGGTACGCGTCCTTTCGACGCTGTATCCATTCCATATCTGCTGCGTAACCGTTGGCCATCCATTCAAGCAATGGATGGTAACCCGGTGGCGAAATGGCGGGCGTGATCCTGATGATGTCAAAGCCCAGTTCCGTAGCTTTTGCTTTCAGTTCTTCTGACAGCTGGTCATCGGTTTGCGAGGGCATGTGAGGGTTACTCTGCAGCAGTTCCTGCTGACTTGTGGCCGCGGGGCACGCGTTTCGGTCGAAGAAAGCCTGCTCCCGCGAGCGAATACCGTTCACGACAATGAGTAAACTGCTCTTGCTGTATCCCACGAGCCAGAAACATTCACGACTTGCTGAGCTGAGTGTTCGCGACTTCAACGATGCGTTCGGCAGGCCAGCGATCGAGTGGACTGTACCGCGGATGTTTCGATTCCTTCCACGGATTGTTGTGCTTTGTGTTAAAACAGCAAATGAACGCCCAGCGCGGATTTTCGCTGAGGTTCTGATCAGAGCGATGCAGCGTGTTGCCGTGGAAGATCACTGCCGATCCCGGATTCAGCTCGACGTACACAAGCTCCAGGCGTTCCAGTGCAGCGGCCACACGTTCTTCCTCTGCACCGGTCTGTTCGCCGCGACCAACGTGATTGATGCGGCCCATCAGGTGAGATCCCTTGATGACTTGCAGACAACCATTTTCCGTAGTCGCCTTATCCACAGCGATCATACAGCTGCCCATGTCAGGAAACAGACAACCATTGCTGTACCAGTAACCATAGTCCTGATGCCATGTCCACGCTCCGCCGACTCGCGGCTCTTTCAGAATCATCTTGTGATGATAGTGGTAGACTTCATCTCCCAGCAGCGTCTCCATCGCGTCTACCAGCGGCTGAGCTCGAACGATCGCCCCGTAGATTGAGTCTTCGGGCAGGTCGTTTCTGACCACCAGGTCGACTGATCCTCCTTCGCCGTCCGCTCGAGAAGTTCGGTCGGCGGCCAGGCTGCGGTCCAATCGAGCAACTTTTCCCAGCAGGTCGGCTTCCTCTGTGCTCAGAAGATTCGGCACGATAATGAAACCATCACGATCAAATGTCTCTTTGGATTCGTTGTTCAACAGTGACTGTTGCATCGTTTGCGTTTCAATGACGGACGGGAGATACCACTCGATACGGACTCAAAGGCGGGCCGTGTTTCCGCATGACTACGCTCGCAGAGTCTCACACGCTTCCGGGACGCTGATCGTACCCTCGTAAATTGCTCGACCAACGATCGCTCCGATGAGTCCCGGCACATCAGCGGCGATTTTTTGCAGCGCGTGGATGTCGTCCATGGTGGTCACACCACCGCTGGCAATGACGGGCAGCCCCATTTCGGCCAGCGCTCGCAGGTCAGCGAGCGTTGCCTGATCGATCCCCTGCATCATCCCGTCATTGGCGATGTTCGTGTAAATTACGGCCGAAATCGGTACCTGAAGAAACTGTTTTGCAAGTTCCATGACGGAAACCTGAGAGACTTCCAGCCAGCCTTCTGTGGCGACCATCGAATCTTTGGCATCCAGGCCCAGCGCCAGGTAGTTGGGGAATTTTCCACAGGCATCGGCAAACCATTGCGGTTCTTTCAACGCTTTCGTGCCAATGATGACGCGTGTCAGTCCGATGTCTTCGATCGCCATGCGGATGTTGTCTTCATCACGAATTCCACCACCCATCTGACACGGCAGACCAGTTTCGCTGACGATGCGTTTCACGATTTCGTGATTCACAGGCCGGCCTTCACGGGCGCCGTCCAGGTCGACCAGATGCAGCCATTCTGCGCCTTCGTTTTTCCAACGCAGTGCCATCTCCACGGGATCATCGGCAAAGATGGTTTCGTCGTTGTAGTTTCCCTGTCGCAGGCGAACACACTTTCCGCCGCGAATGTCGATTGCCGGATAAAGCTGCATCATGAGTCGAAAACTTGATTCTGTGTCTGTCAGGAGATGGCCTGAACGATGGACAAAGCGGAATGAATGCGATTGTATGCCAGTCGAACGGCCGGTTGTCGCCGCGAGCACGTGGGCGTCTATATCGCGACGAAGTTCTTCAGTAACTGGAGGCCTGCTGTCTGGCTCTTTTCCGGGTGGAACTGAGTGGCAAAAATGTTGTCTTTCCAGACCATCGAAGTAAATTCGCCACCGTAATCCGTGCGTCCGGCCGTCCAGGCATCATCAGTCGGAGAGACATAGTAACTGTGTACGAAGTAGAACCATGCCTCCGGGGAAATCTCCTTCAGTAGCGGGTTGTTTTCGACACGTGTCGACAGCTGGTTCCAGCCCATATGCGGGATTTTGAATTCCTGTGGCAGTTGGAATTTGACGACCTTCCCCGGGATGATTCCGAGGCCTTCAAATTCACCATCCTCGTACGAAACATCAAACAGCAGTTGTAGTCCCAGGCAGATGCCCAGCAGTGGTTTGCCCGCAGCGGCAATGTCGCGGACCACGGAGACCATGTCGTGCGTTTTCAATGCGTCAATCGCATCGCGAAAAGCACCGACTCCGGGGAGGATGACCTTTTTTGCGTTCGCGATTTGCCGAGGATCTGACGAAATCGTCGCTTCAGCTCCACACTTTTCGATGGCTTTCTGCACGCTGCGGAGGTTGCCCATTCCGTAGTCGATGATCGTAATTGCTGACATGATTGAAACTGATTGCTGTCTGCGTAGACGCGATGCGAACTTCGTTGAAGGTTGGGCCGGACACCAGAGGCGTTGTGAGCCAACTGGTTAGAGTACGATATTTATCTCAAGCGTTTCATCTGGTTTTACGATTTGTATCTCCTGGTCCGGCGGCAGAATGTAGCTGACGCCGCTGGACGTGGTGATGTTGAGTTTGTGGGTTCCAGGCATGACGCCTTCGATCTTCTTCACGGCGTCGAACATCAGTGTGTATTTGCCATCGCTGTCCGTTGAACCGATAGACGCAGTTGCTCCAAACTTACCCATCTCGGCACCGTCCGGGGCCGTCTGGCGAGAGAATGTGATTTGTGCATCACCCAGGGCCTCGCCGCTGACTGTGATGCGACCGCTGACATACGACAGGTCTGGCAAAGCTTCTGAGAACATCCAGCTAATCAGAAAATATCCGCAAACGAGAACTCCCGCCAGGGCCGCTCCACCTTTGACGGCGAATTGTTTCATCGCCTCTTTATCTTCTTCCTGTCGCCGTTCTTCTCGAGTCAGCGGGGCAGGTTCTGACGCTTTGCCACGTTTTTGGTCGTAGTTTCTGGTGAGTGCGTCTGATGCGGTGCCGGCAGTCATCGTCGCTGCAGCGCCGACATCTTCCAGTTCGCCGGATTTACTTTTGTTGCGTCTGCTTTTCTTGCTGGCCAGGTTTGCTTCGTGTTCGCGCATTAGTTCCGCGATCGAAGGTTTCGGACTGTCGCCGACCACAGGAGTCGTTGCAGACATTGACAGTGCCGGGCCCGAAAGGACGTCCAGCGGATCGAGTCCGCTATCCGTATCGAACTGTACCGGAGGCGTTAGTTCCAGCGGCATGTCGACCAGATCTTCGAGAGATTCTTCTGGCTCCTGTTGTTGTTCGGGAGGAGCGTCCTTTGTCGGCGCTGCAGGTACCACGAATGGTCTCTTGCACTTCGGGCATTTCGCCTTTGTACCTGCCATTTCGTCCCGAATCTTCAGGACGGATTCGCACTTCTTGCAGGAAAAACGGATGGTCATCGATCGAGCCTTACGTGGACTTCGATAAGGATTGCGATTTCGAACTCAATAAAAGAACCGCAGCCGGATGGCTGCGGTTCGAGAGTTTCGGATCTTCGTGGTAACTGCAACCTTTGCTTAGAAGCCGCTACCTACTGGAATGCTTTCCGCCATGCTGCCAAGTCGCTGCCAGACGCCCAGGCCAATCGATTCGCTGACTGATCGTGCCGAACCGTCAGCAAGTGCGACCTGAACAATACCTGCATGAGGCCCGCCAGCGGCCTCGTAGAATTCCTTCTTGTTCGGAGATCGGAAGGTCGAGAAGAGTGTCGCTGGGCCACCCCAAACCCATCCATCGTCCGGAATACGTCGCGAGTCCGGGGCATCAATACGATAGGCTGCTGTCGTTTCATCAAAACGCTCAGCTTCTGCAACCAGAATCGTCTGTGACGTCCCGTCTGAGATCGAATCTAGCCCCACTGAACTGTTTGGGGCGAAGACACCGCTCCGTGAGTTCAGTTGGTACACCTGCCAAGGCAGTTGAATGACTGTCCCGCTGGCGTTGAGTGAGCCAACTTGCGGTGGGGTCAGGTAGTAAGTTTGCCGAGTTGCTGAATCGAAGAGAGCTCCAGAGCCAGCACAGCCTGCGTAGTCGTTGCCGCCAGCGTTCTGAATGCCGTCGATTCTGTTAGCAAACGAAAACCTGCCGGCTTCCATGGATGATCGACGTGTAGGGCAATAGAACGTCTTCACATGAGTCGCACCCGGTGCGTTGTCAACCACTTGCCTTGCCTGGTTCGTCAGCGCTAGTGTCTGAACCCACCTGTTGAAGTTCGTGTTTCCCCAGGCATTCAGTTGCGGGTTCCATAAGTCGTACGCTGATTTCTGGTCGATCATCGGCAGAATGTGAAGCATCCAGCTTTCACCGTGAGCCCCAAATCCTGCCTGGGAAACCATAACGTTGCTTGTCGCTTCTGTTACATCCACAGTGCCCCAAGGCCCACCCTGGACTCCGGGAACGGTTGTGGTGTTTAGACGGGGCCATCCTGATATCATTCCTGGTGGGAAGACCAGATGTGAGTCGTGATAGTTGTGCAGTGCCAGTGCGATTTGCTTCAGGTTGTTCTGGCATTCCATGCGACGGGCTGATTCGCGGGCTTTTTGAACAGCTGGCAGAATCAAAGCGATCAGGATTGCAATAATCGCAATCACAACAAGTAGTTCAATCAGCGTGAAGCCTCTTGAACGGGGTAAGGTTCGACGCATGACAGGTTTCCTTTTAAAAATGTATCTGAAAATCAAAGAGTTCCGATGATCCAGAACCCTGCTGATTTTAAACGAGTGAGCGACAAAGTTCACTTCTTATTGTTACTGAGTCTCCGATCTACCGCAATTGTCCGCCTTTTTTTCAGGAAACACAATCAAACGTTGCCCCGTCAAGACACTAAGAGTCAGAGTTTATCGGAGTTTTTGACGTAATTCTGTCCCCGAAGTTGTCTGAACTGGGTGGTTTGCCACCCTTCGCAACACCTCCGCACCACGTTTCAGTGTCTCATTTTCTGCTGCGAATGAGATCCGAAAGTGGGTGTCCAACGGACTGAAGACGTTGCCTGGGATGATCAGAAGGTTGTTACGAA
>CALFOL010000234.1 GCA_937919915.1 uncultured Planctomycetaceae bacterium | reverse complement strand
CAGCACGAATCGCCAGTGCGTAATTCAGCAGCCCCTTTGCGAATTCACTCGCCGGGGCTTTTTAAGTTGCCAGTTTTAGCCACGGATGTGGCCAGCATCTAACCTTGGGCGTGAGCCCAGGGTTTTGAGACAAATAGAATCTGCCGCCGATTCGCGGCTAACAATCGTCTTGACCTTGTCTTCCTATATGCTGTCATCGCTTCGCGATTATGGAATAGCGCAACTTCAAAACTGGCGCTTCGGGCCGGTATTGGGCGTGACTCGCGATTGTGAAACAATGCGTTGCTCTGCGGGCATCTTTGGCGTTCGGCACTACATCATGTTTCGCATCTTGATCATCAGATATTCGTTGATCAGGCGTTCGGTCAGCAGATCGGGGGACGTGTCGACCATCATCACACCGTTCTCTCGCATGGCCGCCACCTGGCGCGCCTGCCCAGTCAGAATCTGAGCCGCAGCGGACGTGTGGAATGCTTCCAAATCTGTTTCCGGAATGCGGTCCGCCATCTGTCGCAGGCCAACATCCTGCAGCAGCACGCACATCGGCAGGTACGGCAACGACCGCAACTGCAGACTTTCGCCAATGATGCTCAGCTGAACTTCATCCGTGACGAATGTGATCAGAATCACCAGCGCCCGTTTGCGTTGAACCATCGACAGATATTCCAACGCCAGGTTGTAATCTGCTGCCTTGTCGCTGGCCTGGATATCGTAGGTCGATCGTAGAATCGCTTGAATCCCAGGCTTGCCGCGCACAGGCCGAATGAACCGTTCGATGCGATTCGAGAACGCCATTAGCGAAACATTATCGCCCTGCCCCAGAGCGATGTAGCTCAGCATGATCGCCGAATTCAAGGCGCGATCGAGGTACGAGACGCCGTCGGTTTCGTTTCGCATAAATCGACCGCAATCCACCATCAGCACAATGTTCTGATTGCGTTCCACGTTGAATTCACGCGTAATCAATTCTCGCTGTCGCGCGGTAGCCTTCCAGTCGATCTGCCGAATTTCGTCTCCATAGCGGTATTCCCGCAGCCGCTCGAATTCTCGCCCCTGTCCTGGCATACGCAGCATTCGCACGCCGATTTCTGCGAGCCGATTCTTGCTGGCCATCAATTCATAGCGATAGACCGCGCGAATATCGGGATAGATCCGCACGACGGTCTCCAGCGGACGCACTTCGTGGCGAGTCCACAATTTCAGCCGCGTGGGGAATCGTAAATGCACGGCAGAAAGAGTCGCTGAACCGCGTTTTAGCGGAGTCACCGTGTAGCTGACGGATTGCTCTTTCCAGGGCAACAGCGTCACCCTTTGGGGTAGCTTTGCCGTTTCGCAAAGTTCGCCGGGATCATCATGAACGGACAGCTGCATCGCGGTGCGTGATTTACTGCGGAGTATGATCTTCGCAGGATTGGATGTCCCAACGCTCAGGACGTCCGATATTTCACGTTCGGTTTCGATGTCATTCGGCGACGGACTGATCATCACGTCCACGCCAGCGACAACGACCAGCAGAATGTTCAGCAACAACGCCACGTCCGCCAGGCTCCGACCGGAAACATCAAGCTGCCCGATCCCAGGCAGGAAGTCAGGAAACACGTCGACAGCGCCACCCAGCAGCAGCGGGGTGGTGAGTAGAACGGCCAGAGTGATCAGCAATTTCGATGGAATCATGAAACAGGAGCCTGCACGCTTTCCAGAATCTGCTGAATGGTTTCGTCGGCCGTGTTGCCTTCGATTTCGGCTTCCGGCCGTAAGCGAAGACGATGCCTCAGGACCCACGGAGCCAGTTCTTTAATGTCATCCGGTGTCACAAAGTCCCGGCCTCGACAAGCCGCCAGTGTCCGAGCAGCGATCAGCAGGTTCACGCCGGCACGCGGGCTCGGACCAACCGTAACAGAACTCCAGGTGCGGCACGCAGAGACGATGTTCACGATATATGCCAGAATCTTCTCTTCCACAATCACGGACTTCACGGCCGCCTGAATGGCCAGAATGTCTTCCGCCTTCATAATCGACTCCACCCCGAAGTCGCTCAGATGCCGCGGATCTTTGCCCGATGTGTAGTGCTTCAGAATATCGACTTCCTCGGCCACTGTTGGGTAGTCGACCAACAGTTTGAACATGAAGCGGTCGACCTGAGCTTCCGGAAGAGGATAAGTGCCTTCATGTTCGATCGGATTCTGAGTCGCGATCACCAGAAACGGACGCTGCAGCGTATGCGTGTGCCCGTCGACCGTCACCTGTTGTTCCTGCATCACTTCCAGCAACGATGCCTGAGTCTTCGGAGGCGACCGGTTGATTTCGTCACCGAGCAGAATGTTCGTAAACACGGGTCCGCGGTTAAATCGAAACTGTTGATCCTTCATGTCGTAGATACTGTGCCCGGTTAAATCCGACGGCATCAGGTCCGGTGTAAACTGCACGCGATTAAATCCACACGCTACCGTCCTGGACAGTACATTGACCAGCAGCGTTTTCCCCAGCCCCGGTGGACCTTCAATCAATACACTGCCTTCAGAGAACAGCGCAACAAGCACACCTTCGACCAGTTCAATCTGCCCGACAATGACTTTGCCGATTTGCTGCACAGCAGAATCGAACGCCTGAGATACGTTGGAAAGTTCCATAATAGATTTGAAGCGGGAGGCCCGCAGCCTATGCGAGCGAACTCTCGGAGGCGTCCGGAAACGCTCTCGTCTGTCGCTCTGTACAAAAGTGGTGAAAAATAATTTCAGTAGATCCAAGTTGAGTATTATGAACCTAATCGAATGGCTTTGATTGTGCGCCGCTGGCTCCGCCAGTGCTGCTTTTTCGGTGGATTTTCAAACGCACTCGCAGAGCCAGCGGCACACGTTCGATTGTCAGTGTTTGCCAATGCCGTAATCTGGAACTAATGAATTTGAGTTTGGGTTATTTGTGACCGCCTCCGGAAAGTCGTTGGAGAATCTGTGAAAGTTCGCGAATACACTTCGCTGCTTCCGAATTCGAAGTCGGCCGTTCACTTCGATGTGCGAGACGACTTGCCGCACCGAGGATTTCGGTGACCTGTTCTTCGTTCATATTGGCACGCATCGCGATCGCAGCAGTATCTTCGACCCCAATCGATCTCCCGAAAATGCGTTGCAATCGCATTTTGAAGTAAGCCAGATACCGCAGCACGGCCTCGCCACCGCTGTTCGTGCGGAATTGCAGGTTTCCCACAGCCGCCGCGCTTTCTGACAGGCTGCGACGCTGCGAACTGTTGCTGCGCCGTGGCGGGCCGAATTGATGAAAGCCGAACCAGCCAGCCAGCACGGCAATCGTGATCAGCTGCAGAGTCCCTGACCGCAGCGCGGGACTCAGCAACACGGCTGTCCCGCGATAGGCGTCACTGCTGTTCAGGAATTCACTCAACACAATCGGTGGCGATGTTTCGGAGACCGTGCCGTCGGCAATCGGTTGATGAGCCTGTTCAACCAGTCGCACGGCGAGCTCCGCTCGCGACTGATCCAGCATCGAGGAATTCGAAAACACGTCCGCACTCGCACTCACAACCACTTTGCCCCGACCGTAACTCCAGGAAGCCGCCTGAACCGTTCCGGCTGATGATTTGATCAGCACAGTCGCCCGACTATTACCGAGCTCCATACTGGCGCGTGTTCGCCACAGGACAGCCCCGTTCACAAGTGGGCTCGTCGTTTCGAACGTCGCGATACCTCCGAAGTCGAACTCGTCGTCCGGTGAGCTGATAACTCCTGGTGTGGGAGGCTGGAGAGTTGTTCCGGGACGCATTGCCTGCCGCACCATGTTCTCAGTCGTTCCTTCCTCTGCAATCCCGGCATCGGCTGTTTCGGCTGTTGGTGCGTTTGGCGGAACGGCGGGATCGTCAGCTTCCGCGACTAGTGGTTGCTTCAGTGGAACGGCATCGTCATCAGCTGACTGAGCGGGATCCTTCCGCGTTGGTGCGGGGGTTATTGTTGGCGGAGCAGAGCCCGATACCGGAAAAGCTGTGATGAGATTCTCCAGCTCAAAGAACTCCCCTCGAGTTTCGATAGACAGCTGAGAGATCTTACAGTCGGGACTCGACCAGTGCGGAGCAAACAGCAGTGTGCCACCGTCCCTCACAAACGTTGCCAGGTCGCGCTGTTCCGTTTCGTTGGGATAGCGGTCAGGGCTCAGGATCACCAGCGTACAAATGTTCGCCGGAATCAACCGATTGGCTTCGCGTCGGACAGGTGGCAGGACACCAGACGACGACAGACTCTCCAGCGTCTGAAAAAATCCGCGTTTGCCTTCAACAGTCGCGCTGTAGGTATCACTGGGGGTACCGGGGTTTCCTGGCAGCCACCAGAACTGCAGCACCAGCAGCAATACCACTCCTGCCAGCCAGAATGTATCAGAGCGTTTGAGTCGTCGATTCCTCACGGAACGCTCCTTGAAAAGCCTGCAGGCAGTTGTCGAACATCTCTCGCGTGGCTTCACGTCGGCCAAAGTAGACGCGTTCAAACTGTAGGGCTGTCCTGCCGAAGGCAAAGCGTCGTTCTTCTTCACGCCACACCGCGCGAATGTAGTCGCGATTCGTCAGCCCTTTACGAAAACGAATCATCCCCGCACGTTCAATCCAGCTCATGCTGCCCAGCAGCAGCTCACGAATCGCGCTGCGATAATTTCCATCCTGCGCAGATTTTAGCGCTCGCGATTCGTAAGTCGATGCGGCTAACTCGCCTGGCGGAACGCTCAGGTTGCTCAGATCTTCTTCGTCATCGCCGAACAGTCCCTGTTTGTCGATCTTGCGGCGACCATCCGACGCTTTCAGAATCGCCGAGAAGATCCAGACCAACGTCAGCAACAAAGCAGCCATTGACACGAACAACAGCACTTTCCCAACACTAAAATCCATGCTTCCACCACTGGAAGGCGCCGGCGCCGGCGTGGGCGTCGGCGCCGGGCGGGGACCTGGCCCGGAACTGAAGATGCCGGTAAAGATCCAGTCCAGAAAATCACCGATGGCGACCCCCATGGCTCTCAGCGACTGCTGCAGAAATCCATCGCCCGAACTTTCTGCCCGGTCCTCAACAATATTTTCCAGAATCCGTCGCCGAACAGCCCGATAGTCCGGCTGCTGCATGACATTCTGCGACGCTTCGCGGATCTGTTCGGAAGAGATGTTGCCTGATTGATTCGCGTTGAAGGCTGCGTCCACGCGCGCATCTGACATCACCAGTGCCAGAACACCAAACACGATTGCTCGTCGAAATTCAGAACGTGTCACAGTCATGCGGGCTGCTCCCCAAGTCGAGCGGCTTCCACGCGAAACTGCAGTTCCAGATCCCAGCACTCGTTCCGAATTCGCTGATCGAGGTAGCAAAAGAACCATGCCAGCCTGGCAATCGGATACGTGATCCACAGCGAAATCTGCAACATCGTCACCAGCACCGGATCATCGATCAGTTTGGCCGCAAACGCCGCTTGCCGATCGGGGCCGGGAGCAATCGTCCCAAAGAAGATCGGAAAGTTGAACACCATCCCCGACACAACATCGATCAGCATGAATACCCCGAACGCCAGAATCAGCCAGAACGCACTTATGGTGATCAGGCGTCCCAGATTTCGAGAGTACCCGCCGCCTTTGCACAGCCATGACAATCGCTGCGTCACCGAATTCAGTGCCGTGCGTTCCAGTAACATGACTTCCGGAAGATGACCGCACCAGGCCATCACAAACAACAACGGCAAGAACACGCAAAAGCCGGTCAGCCGTGACATCACGCCCAGAAAGGCATACGGCAGAATCCGACTCATTAGACCACGTAAAGCGGCCCCGGTCTGCATCGGCACACCAAACACCTGCGGCCCAATTGACGCCACCATCGCACCGCTCATCAGCATGCTGAAAAAGCCAAAGAAGCAAATCCCCCAAATGGCGACGTCATGACGCAAACTGTCCGCGACGAACCAGGTCAATAACGCACAAGGTACAGAAAAACACAGCGTGAGCTTCAGCAGTGGAGCGGCGAATTGTCTGGCAAAGACAAATGCCAGATCAATGCAGCCCCCAACCGTACGACGTTCGACGGTGACGATACAGTCTTCAACCTTCATGCCAGCTCCTCTCTGATGAGCTGCCCGGCGGGACTGTGGTGGTCGCGATCAACGGCCACAGGAAATCCATCGTGGGCCGTTCGTCCACTGTACGTCAGGTACACAAACACCAGAATCCACATCATCGTTCCCACGACGTATTTGATTACATTAGGAATCGGTAACGGTGAGAAGTAGCCTTCGATCAGCGCAGCGATGAGCAGCATGAAGCCGGCTCCTGTAGCCAGTTTGACCGCGTCCATCCCGTGAACTCGCAGTGATTCGCGGCGCGTCAAGTCGCCCGGATGAATCATCCCCCACCCCAGCAGCAATCCCGCCGCGCCAGCAATCACGATCGCTGTGAGTTCGAACGAACCGTGTGTCACGGCAAAGCTGAAGAAGTAGTCCGCATGCCCCTGATTCACCAGGTATCCGGATCTTGCTCCCAGCGACAACCCGTTAAATATCAGCGTGACGACAGTTCCCAGACCAAAAAACACGCCCAGAGCAAAACAGCGAAACGCGATTCCTACGTTGTTCCACACGTAAAAACCAGCTGCCGCCGAACGCTGCTCGGCGTATTCTGAATCGATTTCAGTGTACATCGTTTTCGAAAAGTTCTGCCGCACGTCTTCCAACTCTGTGCGATCCACCAGTTGTTCCGCCAACACCGGATCAACGATGCCGACGAACATCGCAATCAGAAACGGAATCGCGAACAACGCCAAGGCCACAAAGAAAAACGTTTTTCTCCGTCGCAGTAGCTGTGGAAAGCCTTCGGACAGGAACTTCAGAGCCGAATCCAACGATCGTGGCGGAGTGCGATACAGACAGTTGTGTCCGCGCGCGACAAGGTCGTTCAGGTACTGCTCTAACCGAGCCCCCCATTCTCGAGATTGCACCAACGACAGGTCGTAGCAGATCGAGCGGTACAGATTTGACAACCGCGTTACATCCTGACCCTGCCATTTGCCAAGCCGTGATCCGTACATTCTGTCCAGCAGCTTTTCAAATTGCTGCCAGTCCTCTCGACGTCGCTTAATAAAACGTTCGCGGTTCATGACGATTCTCCTTCTGACGTTTTTGTCGGAGAGTCTTCGTCGAAATCTACCAGATAAGTCGGATCAACATAATCGTCTGCGGGAGTTGGCAATGTTGCTGTCGCAGTCTGTTTTTTCGAGTGGTCTTCCATTTCGTAATCTGCGGCTTCAGCGACGATTCGATCGAGCGACATTGCTGACGAGTCCGCTGCTGAACCGACCGCACGACGGGATGTTGTGCGCGCCTTCTTCAGTGGAGCGTCTTCACTGGTATCGCCCTGACCATCGTCGGCAAATGTCTTGATGATCCGTTTTAAGAACGCGGTATGTTTCCTGGGCGTCTGCGCAAAGAAGGCGTTGGGGTTATGAGGATCCGGCTGGGGTTCGATATAACCCAGTCGTTCGCGCAGTTGCACCGACAGCGTTCTGGCGATCTCTTCGCGGCGGCCGTCAGAAATCAGCCGGTCGCCTTCGAATAAACGCTCAATCACCGCCAGCGTGCGCTCAGGAACGTGATACCGCCCGCGACATTCTGCCCGCTCAATCGGATCGACTCCAACAGCGATATCGGGAGAACGACTGATGAATTCTCGAGCTTCGTCGATGACCATCGTGTCGAACACCAGATCGCCCAGTCGCTGCATGCGTCGCGTCGCTGCCATCGACAGGACCCCGACCGTGTTCAGAGCAATCGGACCGAACACCAGAAAACTGTCCGGGACCAATAACAGGTTTCTCCCAAAGGCCTCGAACCAGCCAATCGGTGTTCCGTTGGTCCGGACGACGCGCAACCCCTGTGAGATTTTTCCCAGAGTGCGACCATCCAGAAATGCTTCGCAACAGGCGCCGTACATCCAGGACATTGCAAACCAAATTACCAGCACAATTCCGTTGCTGACTGCGGGAAGTTCGCCGTTTGTTCCCGTGATCGCCATCAACAGGAAGACGCACAGAATCATGGTGCCCACCTTGATCAGGCTATCGAGGGCAAACGCGACACAGCGCTTCCCTGGCCCGGCGATTACAAATTGAAAGTCGACACCTTCCGGTGTCTCAACCGTCATTCGTGTGTCGACTTTCAATTTTTCTGGCATAAGACACGGGATCTGCGTCGGACCGGCACGTTCAGGTTCGCGGCACTGGGGTTACTCGCTGACAGCCCCAAGATGACAGATACTGCTAACTCTTGCAAGTTGTCTGAGGATCTGAAAATTTGGGAACTTTGAACGATAAAAATCGCGATTAAGCCAAGCTCGGCGTTCTCAATATCGCATGCGGTCACTTGCCGCGGCAGCCGAGAGATTCGTGAACTTCGAAGAAATCACGCACCGGTGAGTGCTGTCAGGCACGCGGCTGTCGCGGCAGCAACGTTGAGTGACGGGACACGTCCCTGTGATGGCAGCGACACCAACTGATCACAGGTTTCTCGAGTGAGTCGACGCATGCCGTCGCCTTCGTTGCCCATCACCAGCATCCAGTGCCGATCCTGTTTGACGTCGCGAATGTTGATGTCCGAGCGTTCGCACGTTCCTAACGCCCAGATGTCCAGCTTCTGAGCCTTCTGAATCGTCTGTGCCAGATTTGGCACGATTGCAAATGGAATGTACTCAACGCCGCCGGTCGCCACATCGCACACCGTCGCATTCACCGGCGCGCTTTTGTCTTTGGTCATGATCACTCCTTTAACGCCAAAGAAACCTGCCAGACGAAAGATCGCCCCAAGGTTCTGCGGGTCCTGCACCTGATCCAGTGCCAGCCAGACACCGAAGCCATTGGCTTTGTCGTTGCCAGCCTTCCACAGATTGGCCAATGGGACAGGAGACGGTGGTTCGACCTGAGCCGACCCCGCGCCAACACGTTCGGTGTCTCGCCCCCGTCCGCGTGACTGCGGTTTCTGTTCCGCGGGGCCGATCGTCACATTCACGCCGCGCTTGTGGGCGAACGCGGCCACGTCATCCCATGGCGTTCCCGATTGCTTCGCATTCAACCGTATGGATCGCACGGCGTTCGGCCGCATTTCCAGCGCCGCCATGACGCTGTGAGGATTTCGAAGTTCGAGCATGTGCGTTGAGGGATTCGACCTGTAAAATTTTATACGACGCTGATGCGGAGTCCGAGCAGCATACCGGCCCGTGACAGATGCTTCCAGCCGCAGGCTCGGCCAATCACGAAGTGCCGCATTTGGTCGTCTTCGGCTCAAATTCCAGCACGAAACGCCGGCGTGTGAATGACTCGCGCACAGGATTCACTCGCTGACGCTTCGTGCTGGCAAATTGTTAAGCGAAGATTTCTTCGACGACTCGGCCGTAGACGTCCGTGAGGCGGAAGTCGCGACCGGCGTGTTGGTAGGTCAGCTGTTCGTGATTCATCCCCAGCGCGTGCAGGATCGTGGCATGCAGATCGTGCATATGCACTTTGCCATCCACTGCTTCATGACCAATCTCGTCGGTGGCTCCATAGCTAAAACCCTTCTTCACACCGCCTCCCGCCAGAAACACGCTAAAGCCTCGCGGGTTGTGATCACGTCCATTGTTGCTTTGAGAAAACGGAGTGCGGCCGAATTCTCCGCCCCACCAGACAAGCGTGTCTTCCAGCAGGCCACGCTGCTTTAGGTCCGCCAGCAAACCGGCAACGGGCTTGTCTGTCGCCGTGGCGTGCTCCATATGCTTCGGCATATTACTGTGCTGATCCCAACGCGGCGTGGGCGATTCGTCAGCGTAGTTCACCTGCACAAAGCGGACTCCCGATTCCGACAGGCGCCGCGCCATCAGGCACTGCTTTCCAAAGGAATCCGTCTGCTTGGTGCCGATGCCGTACATCTGCTGCGTCGCCGCGGTTTCCTGATTCAAGTCCAGCACCGCAGGCGCCTTTGACTGCATTCGCCAGGCGAGCTCGTAACTTTTGATGACCGCTTCCAGCTGATCATCGCGTTGCGGTCGTCGATTCAGTTGAGCGTGATTCAGCTGCTGAGTCAGGTCGAAACGTTGCTGAGTTTCAGCGGCTGTAAGTTCCGAATTGCGAATGTGGTCGATCGTCATCTCGTTGATCGAACGATTCGCGCGGCCGATGGCAGTTCCCTGGCAAACGGACGGCAGAAAGCCGTTGGAATAGTTGCGAGGACCGCCCTTGGTGTCAGATGGCTGCAACTGTACGAAGCCAGGCATGTTCTGGTTTTCTGTGCCCAGCCCGTACATCAACCACGCTCCCAGCGACGGGCGCACCTGATTCGTCGCGCCTGTGTGCAGGAACAAAGTGGAAGGCCCGTGGGCGACGCCTTCGGTGTGCATGCCTTTCAGGAAACACAAATCGTCGACGTGCTTTGCGATTTCCGGAAACAGTTCGCTGACGTGCTGCCCGCATTGGCCATGCTGCTGGAACTGCCACAGCGGCTTCATCAGCGTGCGTTGACTGAGCTTTCCAAAAGTGTCAGTTCGCACACCAACAAAATCGATCGTCTTTTGATCGCGTGCGATCAGTTCCGGTTTGTAGTCGAAAGTGTCGACCTGACTCGGCCCGCCCTGCATGAAAATAAAGATCACGCGTTTGGCTCGCGCGGGGAACATAGGCTGCCGTTCCACCAGTGAAGCCGCCCCCGAGTTGTTGTCCGCCTTGGCGGACTGTTCCGCCAGCATGCTGCCAAGTGCCAGCGAACCGAATCCGCAGGCGGAATTCTGCAGCCATGATCGACGAGTTGTTGCGTGAATTGTCATGAGCGATCGTTAATCCAGATATCGAAAATCCATTGACGCAAACAATGACTGAAAGATGCCCGTCCAGGCTTCCACCGAATCAATTCCAGGCTGCTGCAGAAATGTCTTCAGCACCGAACACTCTGCGTCAGTCGCCACGCGACCCACCGTAATTTGATAAGCCTCTGAAATCATCATATCGGCAACAGCCGGATCTGCAGAGCGAGTACTCAGGAAATGCTCGGCCGCAAATCGGGATTGCGTCAGCATATATGGACTATTCAGCAAAAACAGAGCCTGCGTCGGCAGCGTGCTCTCCGCCCGACGGCCGGTGACGAGGTTAGGATTGGCGACATCGAAGACGACAAACATTTCCTGCATCGAATTCCGGAAGAACGGCACGTACACGCTGCGCAGGTTCTGGTCGGTCGCATCATGATCGTAACCATTGTCATACTGTGTCACTTTGTGAATCGTCATCCCGCTGGTTGTCTGCAAATTTAACTGACCACTGATCTGTAATACCGCGTCGCGAATCGCTTCAGCTTCCAGACGCTGGCGAAACCCGCGCGTTAGTAGTCGATTGTCTGAATCGACCTTCGCCAGATGCTCGGTCGTATTGGACGACAGGCGATACACGCGCGACATCACGATTCTGCGAATCAGTTTTTTGGTCGACCATTCATCGTCTGTCATAAACGTTGATGCCAGATAGTCGAGCAACTCAGGATGCGACGGGAACTGGCCCATCTTACCGAAGTTGTCCGGGGTGCGAACCAGTCCTTCGCCCAGCAAATGCAGCCACACACGATTGACGTACACTCGCGCGGTCAGCGGATTCGACTGGTCGGCGATCCATTCCGCGAATTGCAGGCGACCGCTTTGCTTCGCTGGAATCTCTGCCTGCGCTGAGGACTTCGACGCAACGGACACGAAGCCACGAGGAACGATTTCGCCCAGACTGCGAATGCCACCTCGCACATGAATATGCCAATCCGCAGGTTCGTCTTCATCACGAACACTCATCGCCTCAGGAACAGCAGGCTTCTTCTTGTCCCACGCCTTCAGCTGTTTGTCCAGGTTGGCTAACTGTTTCGCAAGTTGCTGCTGTTCTTCGGCGTCGATTGATGGCGGCTCTACAGACACCGGCCGAAACTGAATCGCATCCACGATCACCACCCCGGGACCGGACGCTTCTGCATCAATGGTCACGATTGCCGGTTGATCAGCAGAAAACGAAAAGGCTCCCAGCTCGGTAAACACCGCGTCAGGCGGCGTTTGACGTTGATCGATCGTGACCGTTGTCGCGCCCTCTGCGTGCTGAATGACGACAGGCAAACTGCTGCACCGCGACGGATCACAATTGTGGGACAATCGGACTTTGTACCGACCGGTCAGCGGCAGCACGGCTTCGAATTTCACTCGCCGCCCCGTCTTCATGAATTTGTCATGCCGATATCCGTTGCCGACAAACGGTGCAATCGAAGTAGAATGCACCCATTCACCTTCGAAGGTCGCCTGAGTATCGTCGACAACAATCCCCGGCAAAGAGGCAGTCGGGATTTCCTTGTTCGGCGCAACGACGGGCATCTTGACGCGCTCTCGCAGCTGCTTGATTTCACTCTGCAGTGATTGCTCTTTCTTTTGCCATTCGGTGAACAGACCAGCATCAGTGGCCGACTTCATCGCCGTCGTAACGTAACCACTGACATTGCCGGGTGTCAGAGTTTTCGTGCTGCGGAAGATGCCGGCCATCGCGTAATAGTCCGACGTTGGCACAGGATCGAACTTGTGGTCATGACAGCGTGCACAACCCAAAGTCAGAGCAAGAAACGTGCGACCGATGGTGTCGACCTGTTCGTCAACCACTTCCATTCGCAGCAGTTCCTTGTCCTGCTGTTCGTAATTGGTCGGCCCGAGCGTTAAGAAACCAACTCCCGTGACCTGGTCGTCGAATTGTTCGTCGGACGTGCTGGGCAATAAGTCACCGGCAATGTGTTCGCGGACCAACTGATCGAAGGGTTTGTCGTCGTTGAACGACTTGATTGTGTAATCTCGAAATCGCCAGGCGTCTTTAAACATCAGGCTGCGGCCGCCGCCACTGGATTCCGCAAATCGCGTCACATCCAGCAAGTGGCGCCCCCAGCGTTCGCCAAAACGTGGCGACGCCAACAGTTCGTCCGCGGTGTCACCAATCGCTTTATCGGGATCCGCCGTCCACTTCCGCACGAACTCAGCAATCTGATCGATGTCTGGCGGCAGCCCTGTCAGGCCGAAGTACAGTCGACGCACGACCTGCTCGGGCGTTGCATTTTCGACTGGCGAAACATCTGCCGGACGATGCCGAGCTGCGATAAAGTGATCGATTGGAGTCAGCGACCACTGATCCAGATCATTAACGGGGATCGATGGTTTTGTGATCGGTTGGAAGCACCAGAATTTTCGCCCTTCATCCAGATCGATGGTTTCTCGCAACATGGTCTTGCCACCATTGCGGGGATCGACGGCACCGTCAGCAATCCATTTTTCGAAGTCTGCGATGACACTGCCTGGCAGTTTGCGATCCGGCGGCATTTCGTACGATTCATGTTTCAGCGAAGACAGCAGCAAACTCTCTGCCGGTTTGCCGGGCACCACGACAGCTCCTGATTCACCGCCGTGAGCGACACCTGCTCGTGAATCCAACAATAAGCCGCCCCGCACCATTTTCGCTTGTTGCGAATGACATTTGTAACAATTCTCAACCAGCACGGGCCGAATTCGGGATTCGAAGAATTCCAGCTTTGCGGCATCACCGTCGGCCGCATTTACGGCACCCATGGCGCACGCAAAAATCAACAGGATGGTGGTGGGTTGGTTCATGGCGGGAGGTCGTGCAGGTGGGATTGGACAATTTAATAGTCTATCCAATTTGACGACCGCCAGGACAGCATAATTCGCAGTAATTTCGGCCTTTTGACCGTGACAAGCGCCTGACAGGAACGACGGTAGGGTCAGACTGCCGGGCTGGTCTTCCGCCGTCAGGACGGAGCAACTCGCGGTTGATGTCCGCTGAGAAGACGCGACGTTGCTGAATCGAAGTCATTTCTTTGACGGGACTTCTCGAACCGTTCGATGAAGGAGGTCACAAAACTCTTCCTCGCCTGGCCGGCATCAATGTACACCTACTTTCCAGATGTACACACTCTGTCGTCCTAATATTTCACAACCCAAGGGCGCGAAGTCGCGGTGACGCAAAGATGAGACACTACGCTACACCCTCTTTGAAGTTCCCCGGAAATGATTGACGCCGGGGATTGGATGTAGTGGACTCACGAGGCCAACGCGATCGCGCCGCCATTATCGGAATCGGCGTTGAAAGTGCAGCACATAATCGAGCCCAGCCCGCCGACACGTTCCACGCGGCAACGGCGAGGCCAACGCGCGGCCGAGTCAAGTGGAATTGAGTTGGCCGTGGATGTGAGATCCGCAAGCCATCGTCAATATTGGAATGGATTCCGTACAGGAAAATATTGCAGCGGGTGAGACGATGCGCCGTGCGAGTATACCGGAAACACAAAAGGGCGAAGGAAAACACCTTCGCCCTCAGATTCGGTGCCGAATTTCAAAAAACAATGCGATTACATCTCGAGTTCGAAGTCGAATTTGTTGTCTCCGTCACTGGACACCATCGCCATCAGGCTTGAAGAAGCCGGGCTGGAGTAGCGTTCCGGCAGCAGCGGCTGCGATTTCTCCTTCCTGACAGTACGCACGTCGAGTGACGGTGGGACATAGGCTTCCGATTCGATATCCGCAACGACTTCGTTGTTGATCGCCTCAGGAACCTTGGTGACTGTAATCACCACTTTCCCTTCAACGGCCCCGTCGTTTGAGGTGAATGTTGTCAGCCGGTATTCCCCTTTTTCATTGGTTCGACCGAATGCGCTTCGCGTTTTCTCCGCGTTCACGAACATCACGTCGGCGCCTGCAACCGGCTGTCCCTTTAGGGTGATTACGCCGCTCACCGGATAGACCGGTTCCGGCGACTCTTTTACCTGACCACAACCGCAGATTGCTAACCCCAGAATCACTACAGATGTTATGTTTCTCATAGCTGCCTAACTACAATTCCTTAATCGTAAGAGTTGAAGGCAGCCCTTCGACGTCGAAGGGCTGCACGGGAAAACATTGAAGTGTCACTTCGCGTCAGCGAAAGCCGACGGTTCAAATTACCCCACTTGTTAATACTCGCCGATTACTTCGCCACCGGCACGTGTTCCAAGCGAACCCCAGACACCGTATGGACTGGCTCCGCCGGCGATCGTTGCCACGCCGAGATTACCCGTGTCGATGTTATCAGACACAAATCGGCAGGAACCGTCAGCCAGTAAGACCTGCACGCCACCGGTGTGAACGCTGCTTGCACTAAGCACGGAAACCGCGCCGTCGGAGTTGCCATTACCGTCATTGATACACGAAGGGCCGTTTGGTGGCAGGACAGTATTGAAGGCGACGTTTTCTGGCTGACCATCGCAGTAGGTTGAGCTGAACTTACCTTTGACGGCAGTCCAGGTTGTGTAGCGGTTACCAGAAGAAATCGCTGCCACAGCGGCAAGGCAGGCACCAGGATTTGTGGTGATGGCTCCAACGTTGATCAGTGTGCCTTCCTGAATGGTCGGTGAACCTTTACCGCCAATTCCGAAGGACGCGATCACTCGTTCTGCCATCGCAATTGTGTTGCTGGTACCGTCGGTGATGTCACGCATGGCATATGTCTTTCGGAATGCGAAGACCCCATTGCCGTCCTGAGAGTCTCGACCATTACCACTTCCAGTGCCGATGAAGTCACCTCGGCAGAATGCGTAGTTGTTTACGCCACGAGGTCGTTCGACGCCTGGGTCAGATGGACAGCGAAGGCTTGACATTCGCTGATTCCAGCCAGCCCATCCGTTCCAGCCAGCCGGGCCGCCGGGAGGAATGGGAGGACTTGTCGAAGGATCGCCTGCCTGGACGTTGGCGTAGAATGCGGCCTGTTCGAAGTAAGGCATCAATGAAATGATACCGGAACGTCGTTCGTAGTTGCCGTCAAGTCGAGTCGTGCTGCCGTAGCCCTTGGTGCCGCCCTTCAGGTACGTAAACTTGCCGAAAACGTCATGGTAGTTGTGCAGAGCCAATCCCAACTGTTTCAGGTTGTTCTTGCACTGAGTTCTTCGTGCAGCTTCGCGAGCCTGCTGTACGGCGGGTAACAACAGAGCGATCAGGATCGCGATGATCGCGATCACAACAAGCAATTCAATCAATGTGAAACCACGGGAACGTGTCCGTGAGATCGTTCGTAACATGAGCGGGGTCCTTAGCGTTAAAAGAGTGGGGAACAGACGTGAGCAAACAGACGTGAGCAAACAGACTCACGTTGGGTCACGCTCGGATTCGCCACCGCGGTATCGATCACGTGTAGTACCTTTAAACGGACCGGTAGAGATTCCTACACTGAGATTTCCAGGGAATCCCGAAATCGTTTTTCCGCAGACGAGAGGAGCTGGCTGGCTGTGCCATTGAAACGTCCGTCGTGCGGGGCGCGTTAAGGCCGAATTCACGTCGCACTCGTCTACCGGTCGTCGGCTGATTCTTCGGAAGACTGGTCGATTTCTGCCAACTCATCACGCATTCTCTGCAGATGACTTACGCCGAATACGCTGTCCGGTCGAGCCGCGACGAAGTACTCCTGAGTGGAAATGGCTTCTCTCAGTCGTTCCCGTGCTGTTGCAACGTCACCGCGTCGTCTTGCGTTGTCGCTGTAATCGCGGAGCACAGATGAGAGCAGTAGTCGGTACACCGGGACTCCACGAAAGTTCCCTGCCAGTTGGCGGTAAAGATCGACAGACTCGGTGAACAACGCTTCTGCATCCTCCGGACTCGTTCGTTGGACCACTTCGGCCTGCGCTTTGAGTGCCGACGCCAGGGCGGCACGGTATCGGGGGATCGAAGGATACGTCTGTACCAGCCCCCTTGCGAGTTCCGCTGCACGTTCGGCGTCCTCAGCACCATGAGATCGCGGCGCTGACGTCGTCAACATTTCGCTGAGTTCGCACTGATAGTCGGGCACCGCGGGGAAATCGCTGACGAGTTTCTCAAGAATCTCAAGTCCACTGGCCCTAAATCCACTGCGGCTTCGGCCAGAATTTTCCGACGATGGAAATCTGGTGTAGATTCGATAAGCGTGAGCCAACAACAGACGATGCTGTACGGCTTCGGAAGAATGCGACACAAGATGTTCCAGCAGTTGAATCGCGTGCTGATGACACTTGTTGGCTTCCTGTCTCTGTCCCATCAACCACAATGTTTGTCCAAGGTTCAATTCCGCCCGAGCGATTTCCGCCTGACATGCTGGATTGTCGACGAAACGCTCCTGTTGCAGAATCCGTATCGCGTTCTGGAATTCGACCGACGCTTCCGGGAATTCGCTGGTGGAATGCAGCGTCAGGCCGAGTTCGTTCAGAGTTTCGGCCCATTCCAGCGCCTGGACACTGGTGACAACATCGTGGGTGCCCGCTTCCAGCAGTTGCAGCGAGCGGCGAAACGCCTTGCCGGCCTTCTTGTGGTCTCCGATCCGGGCATAGATTTCACCAACCCGGCGATGTACTTTGGCGGTATCGTGTCTTAGCTGCGGATTCGTCGCGTTCTGCTCGGCAAACTTATCATAGAAACGCAAAGCGTCTTCCAGTACCGAAGCGCTGTAATTGGAAACCGTAACCGGAATCTCCACCGCCGGCCGTTGACTATCGAGATCCGCGACAGTTGTCGGATGGGCCATCCAACCGGATGTGAAGCGTTTGAGAATCTGGTCCATTGATGCCAATGCCAGTGAAAGATTGTTCTCAGCGCGACGACTTTCCGTGACAGTAGATCGCCATTCGGCGCCGACCAGAAGAACAGATGCCACCGCCCCCAGCAGCAGTGAAGTGCTCAGGCCTGCCACGACCGGGTTTCGCTTGCCCCACCGCCAGATCCGCGCGGCCGAAGTTAGCGGGCGTGCAACAACTGTTCGATCGTCGACAAAACGCTGCAGGTCAGTAGCCAGCTGGTCAGCGTCCTGATATCGCTGCTGCGGGTCACAGGCCATCGCTTTCAGGACAATCGCTTCCAGGTCCGCAGGAATTTCAGGCCGCAACTGTCGTGGGGGAATGAAATCGGCATTCAGAATTCTGTGAATTGTCCCTGCTCGCCGATCCTTTCTGAACGCCGGCTGATGCGTGAGCAACTCATACAATGTGACTCCAAGGCTGTAGATGTCGCTTCTCGCACTCGACTTCCCAGTCAGATGCTCAGGAGCCATAAAACGCAATGTTCCCGCAACGCTGTCACCGATCTGCTGATCGACCGAACCCAAAGCGGTCGCTAGTCCGAAGTCCGTAACCCACACTGTCCCCTGAGGATCAAGCAGCAGATTCCCAGGCTTGATATCCTGGTGCAGAACGCCCTGATCATGTGCATAGGCCAGTGCTTTGGCGACCTGAATCCCGATATCGGCCACGAACTTCCAGTCAGACGACCGTTGCTGCGGACTGACACGTGCTGCGTCCGTTTCTGCCGGACGATCACTGAATGCCAGATCATTGTCGTTGCCCTGAACACCAGAGGGTTTTTCCGAGGCCCCGTTCGGTTTCTCCAGACGACAGTCCAGCGCCGCGCCGTTGATCTTTTGCATCACGTAATAGTGCAAACCGTCCTGCTCTCCAACACCGAAGACCGGGACGATGTTGGTGTGATGCAGGCTTGCGGCAGTCCTGGCTTCTCGCTGAAACCGCGCCAACTGTGACGCATCGGAAAGCAACTGTGGCGGGATGATTTTCAAAGCCACAAGACGATTCAGCGACATCTGCTCCGCTTCGTAGACGACTCCCATCCCGCCGCGTGCGATCTCGCGAATGATGCGGAAGTCGCCCAGCTCCAGCGGCACGTCGATCTGTAGTTCCAGAGCTACCCCTGACGACGAGAAACGACTGGTCTTCAGCTGTTCCATGGCGATCATCATCGGAAACAATTCGCTGATTTCCGCCGCCAGGTTCGGATGATTCTGCACGTATTCATGCACCGTGGTCGATTCTCCGCGCGTTCGACGATCGAGAAACTCCTCCGCCAGTACTTCGACCGGATTGCGACTTTCGAATTATTCAGTCATACCGTTATTCTGCCAGTCAATTCTGTTCAAAGAATCCCGGGGCACGTTGCAGGACTTCTCGAAGTCGCGAAAGTGCTCGAACATATCGATTGCTTGCCGCGGCTTCACTGATACCCAGTACTTCAGCAACTTCACTGTTGCGCAGATCCTCAAAATGGCGGACTGCGAGAACTTCCCGGTCCAGTTCGTCCATGGATTCAAGCGCCGTTTCGATTTGGCTAACCAACTCCGCTTCCATCATCACCTGACTAGGGGAAGCCATCTGCGCCACCAGCTGGATGGCCATCGACGTAGAGTTGGACGCATTGCGGCGATTGTTGAGTGAGACCTCCTGTCG